>NZ_JAMYSW010000033.1:0-26435 GCF_040322135.1 Mesorhizobium sp. M0189 | reverse complement strand
CGCCTCCCGGCAACATGGTCGTCTGGCGCGGCATGACCCGCTTGCACGACATCGCCTTCGGCATCTCTATTGGATCAAGCCGACGATGTGGGTAATCGAAAGCTTCACCGGATGGGTACTGACCGAACGCAATGACTCGCTCGGCCCTCATCCCTTCAGATCACGCAGGCTGAGATTCTAGACAGGTACCAACGCACGCAAAGCAGGATCACGACTGGCCAAACTGGCGTCCCTTGAACATCGCTGCCCTCCGAAATTGGTCGAGCGGCTCAGTGCCACACCGCCGGTAATCACGTTGCACCAGATCCTCGCGCTTGGCCCCACCATACATTGTAGCCCCCGATGTAGCCCCCGATCCGCTTTAGGCGCTTGCGTGCACAGACTTGTCCAGAATGTCCAGACCACGTTGAAGCGTCTGCCGGTCAATCGTCAAAGGAGGAAGAAGTTTGACAACTTGGTGCTCCGCGCCGCATCGCTCTACCACAAGCCCACCTTCAAAGGCCCGGCGGACGATTTTCTCGGCCAGCTCACCTGTATTGCAATCAAGCCCCAGCATCATGCCCCTTCCGCGCACAGAAAGGCTGTGGTCTCGGCTGCTTTGAGCGACTCGCTGAAGCCGCTCGTTCAGAACGCGCTCCGCCTCCGCAACACCGTCAGACAGGTTTTGATTCGTCCAATATTTTCGCAACGCAGCAGTCCCGGTCACAAGCGCTAGGTTGTTGCCTCTGAAAGTCCCATTGTGTTCGCCCGGCTGCCAAACGTCTAGTTCGGGTTTGAGCAGCAAAAGGGACAGCGGTAGTCCACAGCCACTGAGGGACTTCGACAAAACAATGATGTCCGGCGACAAATCGGCAAACTCAAAACCGAAGAAATTGCCTGTTCGTCCGCAACCCGCCTGAATGTCATCAACAATCAGGAGGACGCCGTTCTTTCTGCAAAGCCGCTCGACCGACTGAAGCCAGTCCTTGCTCGCAGGCTTGATGCCACCCTCGCCCTGGACCGTTTCCAGAATGATGGCTGCCGGCAAGTCAACCCCACTGCTTGCATCAGCAAGCACCCTATCCAGATACTCTGAAGTATCGCTATCGGCTCCCCAGTATCCGTCATAGGGCATGAAGACTGCACCCGCTGGAGGAATACCTGCCGCATCTCGGTAGTATCGAGCGCCCGTTACGGCAAGCGCGCCCAAACTCACTCCATGAAAGCCATTGGTGAATGAAACTATGCTGTGCCGTCCGGTGACCTTGCGTGCGAGTTTCAAAGCGGCTTCCACGGCATTGGCGCCGGTGGGACCAGGAAACTGAAATTTGTATGTCAGACCGCGCGGGCGCAATATTATCGCGTCAAAACACTCCATAAACTGCCGTTTGGCCGACGTCGCCATGTCCAACCCGTGGATAATCCCATTTGACTTTAAGTATTGAACGGCATCGTCCAGGAGGTCGGGGTCGTTGTGACCGTAGTTAAGGACGCCCGAGCCGGAGAGAAAATCGACAAACTCGAAACCATTCTCGTCCTCGAGAATGGCTCCTGCGGCCTTCCTGAACACAACAGGAAAGGATCGCGAATATGACCGCACGTTCGATTCGAGGATTTCGAAGGCAAATAGCGAGTTTGAGCTACACTCTTGAAGCATGATTTTTCCTCAATCAGACGATGTTACGCAGCACCGCGTTCATACCTATCGTCACGAGCCCGTGTCTACTCAGGCTCCGGCGGTGACTCAGCGGTTTTAAATGGCAATCTCGGGCGGTTCACCTACCTAGGATGGTAGTATCATCACCGGCGTTTCTTAATTATTAGAAATAACAACAAAAACAGTGCAGTTGAATCTCATGGCCCGAACGCACGAACTCCCCACTCTGGCAGACACATGTAATTTCATAAAAAGCCTGAACAAACCCTGCGTCGCGCAACTACTTGCAGAGGCGAAGGGCACAGGGGCGGTCGCCGTTCAGCCTCGATCCGGCGTCGGCGGCCACGGAGAGATGCTGGAGCTTCTATCCAGGATCGAAGCTGAAGCCAATCCGGATATTTTGACCCTCACCATAGATTCCTATTCCCGGCTTGGAATGTTTGATCATGCTAGCCGAATACTTCACCAGAACCCCGGGGCCCTGAACGGATACCCATTGGTGTCCCACGGCTGGCGCAGAGGCCGCGATCTCAACGAGCGAACGAAGCAGCCTCTTGACATTCGCCACGGCTCACCAATTTCCGACCATCTCTTCGAAACTGCCATTGCGTCTGGAATTACATCTTTCGAGGGCGGCGGCATCGCCTACAACCTGCCCTATGCCAAGAAAGTTCCGCTTGAAGAATCAATTGCTTCTTGGCGACGAATTGACCGCCTTTGCGGAGAGCTCGCCGATCAAGATATCATTGTGTCGCGCGAGATGTTCGGCACTCTCACAGCAGTTCTGATCCCGCCTTCAACTTCCTTGGCGATCACCTTTCTTGAAGCAATTAGCGCCGCGCGCGACGGAGTACAGTGCCTGCTGATCGCTTACCCTCAAGGCGGCAATAGCCTTCAGGATATTGCAGCGCTGCGATCGATCGACTCGCTCGCACGGCGATATTTGCCCTCCGGACCGCGCGTTTATCCCGTTCTGCATCAATACATGGGGCCGTTTCCCCGAGACAAGGCAAAGGCGAGCGCTCTTATCCTGCTCGGAGGGTTGGTCGCGAAGCTTGGAGGCGCCGCAAAGGTTGTCACAAAGACCTACGAAGAGGCGCTCGGTATCCCAACGGTGGAGGCTAACGTCGACGGGATCCGGTTGACCAGATGCGCTCTGGCGAGAATATTCGATTTCATCGAACTTGACGAAGCGACAATTACAGAAGAGATGCGTTGGATCGAGCGCGAGGTCATTGAGCTGGTCGATCCGATCGTCGGGGTCAGGGATTTTCACAAGGCCATAGTGGAGGCGTTCAAAGCAGGAAGGCTCGATGTTCCCTTCAGTCCCAGTATTTTCACGATGGGAGACGTCATCCCAGTTCGAGATCCACAGGGGGCCATTCGCTACCTGTCCTGTGGCGGGCTTCCATTCTCAGAGACTACCAGGCGACGCAATCGCGAGTTGTTGAGAGAGACAGCTGCCCCGAAAGAACAGCTTCGGCAGATCGCCGGTGATGTACATTTTTTTTCAGATCAATCGGACGCCTATCTGCTTTAGTGTGCATCGCCGCCCACCGTCACCATTTCCCGATCTTCTTCTTAATAATGTAAAATTCTTGAAGACCAATGGCAGATGGATCATGACTTCAGCATGAAGGTTCTTGAATGGGGTTTCTACAATTCGATTATTCCTCGGTGTACTGCCTTTATAGCAGCGACCGTTCTGCTAGTCGCATCCAATTTTCGCCTCACGTTTTTTAAATGGAAATCGACAGTATTTTTGGAAATTCCTAGAATAACTCCTATTTCCCACGATGATTTTCCTTTTGCCGTCCACAGAATACACTCTTTTTCCCTGCGAGAAAGATCGGAGGACTCCTTGATGGCGCTCAAATTCGTGAACTTCGCGACACGTGACATTTTGGGCTCCTTCAATTTGTGTACCGTCATCAACGCAGGAGATGTGCCAAGCGAGAAAACGTCCGTCGAAGCAGCTGATTTACAATCATATTTTTCAAACCAGCCGACGAGGGGAAATCCACAGTGTCCCGCAAAGCACGAAAATTGTGTAGCAATTGGCAGTTTCAGGACATGGTTATCTCGTTCGAGATCAGGCCGGGCGACCAAACTCATTTGTCGCGCAAACTCGGCGTCAGCCGCAGTCCCGTTCGCGAAGCGTTAGCCGTGTCGGTTCCGACGGATTCTTGGATTTTGTCCCCGCCAAGGGGCTCTTCCGCGAGCGAAAGAAGTGTTCGATCCGTATACACTTGCGTATTGTGATAGAGACAGACGCGTTCCAATTTGCAGCAGATAGCCTGAACTGCTTGCAGTGCGGCTTGCCTTTCCCTTCGGCTTTGCAGAGCGCGCAGAACATGACCATCTGCATCGACGCTCGTAAGGCTAACAATGGTACGCTGCACAGTATCAAACCCCGCCTGCTTTGCAGCACGGAATCCAAGCATGACTTGGCTCCTCCGCTACATCGGTGAGAACGCCACCATGGCTTCTGACCTCAACGTTTCTCCTTCGTCCGTTGCGCTGATGGAAGGGGTCGTGTCCCCGCCAGGTGATGTAGCTCGGCGGTTTGCGAAGCCGCTCGCAAGCGCGCAGTAATCTCCGTGAGTTCCAAAGCTTTGCCGCCGGGGTAAAATAGGCCGTCCAAAAGCTCACGTAATCCACCATAATTGTTTATACAGAAAAATATATTTGACTATAACTATTCTTCCTCTATACAACGTTGGTACGCCATTTCAGCTCAACAATAATACTAGTTAGACTTCTTCAGCACAAAACTTAACTCAGTCAGCTTCGCGTTGGGCGGCAATCAACCCCCGGCTCCATCGGTTTGCTGGGCGGCCCTCGCACCTAGTTTGGGCGCTTCGCCGGCACGGCAGGAGGGCGAAATCGCAATCTGTCGAGCGTCAGCCGTTGCGGAAGGTGTAGCCGTACCCGTTGATGGCCGGCCCGCCGCCGAGATGCGCGTAGAGCACCCTCGATCCCTCTGGAAAGAAGCCTTTCTGGACGAGGTCGATCATCGCTTGCATTGATTTGCCCTCGTAGACGGGATCGGTAATTATACCCTCGAGCCGCGCACACAGGCGGATGGCCTGCTTCGTTGCCTCGGACGGAAGGCCATAACCGGGAGACGCGTACCCCTCGAGCAGCACCACGTCATCCTCGACGATTTCCATGCCAAACTTGACGAGCTTCGCAGTATCCCGGGCAATACTTAGCACCTGCGCCTTGGTTTGGGCGGGGGTGGCGGAGGCATCGATACCGACCACATTGCGCTGTCGACGGTCCTTGGCGAAGCCAACGAGCATGCCGGCATGCGTCGAGCCTGTGACCGTGCAAACGACGATGTAGTCGAAGGCAAACCCAAGCTGTTTTTCCTGGGCGCGCACTTCCTCCGCGAACCCCACATAACCGAGGCCGCCATATTTGTGAACTGAGGCCTCGGCCGATATCGCGTAGGGGCCTCTCGCCCCTTGATTTGAGTTCATCGAGCGCCTGTTCCCAACTGCGGCGGATGCCGATATCGAAGCCCTCGTCGACCAAGTGCACCTCTGCTCCCATTATGCGGCTCAAGAGAATGTTGACGATCCGGTCGTAGACGGCATTCTCATGTGGTACCCAGCTCTCCTGAACCAGGAGACATTTCATGCCGATCTTGGCGGCGACTGCGGCGACCATCCGCGTGTGGTTTGACTGCACGCCGCCGATGGAGACAAGCGTATCTGCATTTGACGCGATCGCGTCGGGAATGATGTATTCGAGCTTGCGGAGCTTGTTTCCGCCGGACGCCAGACCGGAGTTGCAGTCCTCGCGTTTGGCGTAGATTTCCACCTTGCCCCCCAGATGCTTGGAGAGGCGGTCGAGCTTCTCGATGGGCGTGAGGTCCAAATGTGAGCGGATAGCGTTCGAACTTTTCCAGCATTTTCTCTCCGGCAACATGCGATGGAGCTGAATGAGCCATTCACGATTCGTACTAGAGGCGTCTTTGATTTGTCATCTGCATTTTTCGGTGCGAGAAGAGCCCCATTACCTATTTCCAGCGCCTCGTTCGTCATTTGAGAGTTGCAACCGCACGCGGCATGCGAGAGACCACCCCAATGCGCATGGCATTCAAGAACTGTATCTCCTGGATTAACTACAATGACGGATTGAGGTCACCATTTACTTCTCGTGCACAGTATTCCTTATAATATCTGCCCAATGTTTATGGTGGTCTAAGTGGCATCAGGTTGACCACTGACCTTGTCACGGCGCCTCAAGGCAGCAGCAGCGATATGGCCAGCATTTGATCGCGCTGGAGCAAATCTGCGGATTCATTCGTCACCTCATCAAGGTCTGGCTCGGATACAACTTCCTTGCAACTGCCGAAATGCTCAGCCCTTTGGCCAGCTCGGCTAACGCAGCCAGATCGCCAGATCAGAAAGAGCACGCTTGCGAAATACGCCAGCTGAAGGAGCAGCGAACAAGGCAGCATCGTGACGACTACTGTGCCGACGGAATGAGAAGCGAAGTAGACAGTCAGTGCGGTGCTGCACAGCACCAGCCCCAGGACGCGACAAAAGATTCTAAAGGGCAACGCCGTTCTCCTGGTTTTGTCTCCTCAGATCATGCTTAGACCTGGTCGGCCGCAACATGGGTCTGGCAGTTCTTCGGGCAGACGCGGGCGCAGGCACCGCAGCCAATGCAGCGGCCGGCATGATCGACGACCATGATCATGCGATTGAGCTCGCCATCGAAATCGTCATCCTCGTCGTCGCAGGCGCCGAGGATTTCACCCGCGTCATCGACGCCGTAAAGAAGCATGACCTCGCGCGAGCAGACTTTGAAACAGCGGCCGCAGCCGATGCACGTCGTGCCGTCTATAGCGGTGAGATATTCCGGCACCCATCCAGAGCCGTCGCGAGTGGTGAACGCGCTCGTCATCGTAACTTCTTCATTTCAGCGAGCTCTCGCCTGGCACTATCCAACTCGGCAAAAACGGCCGACGCTTCCTCGGCAACTTCCACTATCTCCGTCCATTTTCCCGGGAGCTTCTCTACAAGGTCGCTCAATTTCATCTTGGCAATTGCCGCGCGCAGCTGAAGCTTTCGGACGTTCTTTCTCATCTCATCTAGCCTTGACATAGATCCTTCCTCGAAATCGGTTTCTTCACGCCCGCGCCCCGCCGGGATAGGCTTCGATGGCTGCAGTCGCATCATCGACCAGTTTCGTACCGGCCTCCGCGAGCTTCCTGAACGTCTCGAAGCCGAACCGGTGGATGTCTGGACAGAGCGACCAACCGCCCGGCCGTGAAACGCAATGGTCCGAAGCCCCCATGGGATTCATCTTTGTCATTGGCGATGTCATCAGGCCGAAGCGCTCCTCGATCGCGAGCCCGACGGCGGTGTAGAACATGTCGAGCCTCCACAGCACGTCCGGCTCGGGATTGCCGATGACAGGCATCGCACGGCGCTGTTTTCTGGTGACGATGAAGTCGGCCAGCAGTTCGGCGTCCGCTTCGCCTTCCCACGAGCCGTAGGAGTCTTGAGCGCGGATCAGCCGCACGAGACATCTGACGAACGGTGTGGCAAGGGCAGCCTCGTCCTCATTGACGGCAGGGCTGATTGCGGTGCCAGACATTTCGCCTTCTCCTCATTTCGGTCCTCTTCCTCAAGGCACGGTGTCTGTTTTCTGGGACCCCTGCTTCGGGCACACTTGCGCAGCGGACTTTCCGGCTTGGCCGGGCCGATTCCACGCAAGTGATCTCCCTGTGGCCGACCTTGAACACGTCCTTGACTGCGCAGTCTTCCACGCAAATTCGCGCCGAACATCACCTTCGCCGCAATGCGGCCGTAGGCCATGAGGATTCGAGCCTCGATCCTGCTGCAAACAATCGACCAAGTTCTGCATGGACCCTCGTTGCTGCGGTCACGCCAGCGAAACGGAGGAATTGGCCAGTAAACCCGACCATCACCCCTATTTTTGTCTTCTCCTCTTCCGACCGCGCTTTGGCACCTTCGGGAAATTGATTTGCGGAGCCGCACAGAGAGCGCCGTAACAAACCTTCTCACCCTTGTAGTTGGCCAGAGCCTGCAGCAAATTCGGTAGAAGGCGCTGTTTCAGTTCGTCCGGAATAGACTCCGCACCATCCAGCGACTTAATTGCCAGCTCGACCAACTCGATCGCGCGACCTTTGTTGCCGTTGCCGTGGTAGTACCGAGCGATCGCCGGATAAGACCAGAACTTAGGGCCGTCACCTTGCGGGGGATTCAGTGCCAGGATGTGTTCGGACAGCTCTTTGCCCATCGCGAAGCGCTCAGCAGACGGAAAGCGCGAATGGTCAAGGGTCGAATGGAAGAGTTGGTCTAGCGCCGCGATCATCCAGTCCTCGGAGTTTCTGTCGATCGCGTCGCGAACCAGTTGGTGCATGAGGGGCAAACCGGTCCACATATCGTGCATTTTGTGAAGCACCAGATGCGCATGCGCCCGGCGGAAACCGAGGTCGTCCGGCATCAAGGCGATGCCCTCTTCGATCGCCGAGAGCGCCGTCTTCCAATCCTCTGTCTTCACCGCCGCCCGAAATCTGTCATTGATCGGCTTCTTCAACGCTTGTTCGCGCGCTTCGCGTTGGGAACTGGCAATCCGCTCCTTGTCGGCAGCTTTCGCTTCATCGCTGGTGCGCCAGCTGCCGTTAAGGACTTTCGTCAAAATCTGATCAAGGTGCATCGGATGACCGATAAAGGCGATGTGGCCGTCTCGGTCGATCACGAACGAGGTCGGAATCCCAAAAGACAAGCTGGGTTCCATCCAAAGCTTGTCCATTTCGCCTGTGGAGTCGAACGCGATCCGAAAGTTCAGGTTCGAGCACTTTTCGGTCAACCACGCGTCCAATCTGGTTCGGGCCTCGTTGGCCGTTGGAGCATTTTCGCTGGCCGCGACTCCGACGACCTCAAGTCCGCTGTCCTTGTATTTCTCCTGGAGCTGCACCAGATGGGGCATCGCCGTCACACATGGTCCGCACGAAGTTGCCCAAAATTCGACGATATACACTTTGCCGGGCTGGAAGTTCGTGAGGGGCTCGCCACGCAGCCAGTTCTCCACTTGGATCGAAGGAGCCGGCGACTCCATCTGCAATGTCATGTTGCTCTCCAAAACTATTGCCAAAGGCTGCGCAACTTTATGCGCGAGGTTGTTTCCCCCTTAGGGAGGGGCACGGGGTTCAAGCAAAGGAGAGTCACGCGCGTCTGCGTGCAACCAGCCTTCACTCAGTGTTGCCGCATCACACTTCGCAAAGGCCGTGCCAGCGCGCTCAGCGGGCAGTAAGCACATTAATGGCTTAGAAAAGCTCCAAGCCATGAAGGCGTTTGTATTGAAGTCGACATGTTTCCCTGCCGCTGTCCGGTTTTGGACATGCCTCTGGCGCTTCGGGCCGGCACGAAAGCCTGGCCACGGACAACTCCACATGTATTCGGGCCGAGGGACCGAGCTGATGGACATCATGACTGCGTTGGCTGCCGCCAGGCCCGTCATCATCGCTCGCTTCACGCCACCGGCTTGAGCGTCTTGCCGTGCCGGCCCTCAGGCGGCAGCGGATCTCGCCATTTGCGATTGCAATGCTCCATCCGAGCGCGGCCTGTGCCCCCTCGCCCGCCTTGCGATTGAATTCCTGGCTGGTTGGGAAATTTTTCACGACGAAGCCGGCCCAGCTTCGGCTCGCCAATACCGCCATCGTCAGCTCGACGATTATGATCGTGGCGCAAGGATGAGTGCCGGCATGTGCGGCCGGTGAGCTCTGCGGGGTTCCTGCTTTCTGTGTTCCCTGTGCTCAGGCGCTACAGGGACCGCCTGGTGCGAATGTGAGCGTTGTCGGAATTTGACCAGCGTCAAGGGCCGCTCGGTCGCAACGCGGTGGGCCGGGCAGACGGAACACGCCGAAGATGCGGCCATCCTCGCCGCTGACCCGGCTACCACCCCAGGCGATGACCAAGGAGATTCATGCCATCGTTCGCGCGGAGGCCGGCAAGAGCCCAACCGTCCGACTCGAAGGTCGGCGCCTTGGCCGCTGCACGGTCGTTGCGGTGTTCAGCTCCCGGCCAGTGGTGAGAGAAATCGTGATAACGCCAATACGATGCGGCTACGGTCGGAACGCGGCCTGATGCTCTGAAACGACTCTCTTTCTCGACCTGACACCGAACCGAGTATCGGTGTTTAAGCGCATTGGGGACGCAGGGCTTCTGCCAGGCCGGGTCGGCGAGCAGACCCCGAGCGCGTTAGAGGCGTCCGAGGAATGTCTTCGCGACGGCGCTTGCAAGTTGCTCGAGGAACTCGCCAAACCTGCTCGTTTGCCGCGAGGTTCTCCGACTTCGCATCAGGGTAAGTGATCAGGGAGTAGAGCCTCGATCGGTATCGGTGCTACTTCAGAACCCGTCAGCGGGCCAAAAACAGCGGCAATGGCGGCTTGCCAACTATCCATCTTGTCACGCCACCGAAGAGCCGCTCGCGCAGCCGGCGGCTGCCATAGGCACCCATGACAATCATGTTGGCAGAACGGGCGGCATCGCCCTTCGCGGTGCCGCCCCCCGCCGCCCGCCACTCGCCGTGTCAATTGCGGGCTGCTTAACCTTTCTTATCTTTCCTCCTCTTCCAACCGCGCTTCGGCACCTTCGGGATGCGGAACCGCACAGTGAGCGCCGTAACAAACCTTCTCACCCTTGTAGTTGGCCAAGGTGTGTAGCAACTCGGGTAGCAGGTACTGTTTCGTTTCTTCCGACATAGGCTCTGGACCATCCAGCGATTTCAGTGCCACCTCGACCAACTCGATCGCGCGATCCTTGTTGCCGCTCTCGTGGTAGTACCGAGCGATCGCCGGATAAAACCAGAACTTAGAGCCGTCATCTTGCGGGGGAGGCAGTGCCAGGATGTGTTCGGACAGCTCTTTGCCCGTCGCGAAGCGCTCAGCAGAGGGAAAGCGCAATAGTCAACGTTCGAATGGAAGAGTTGGTCTAGCGCCACGCCCATCCATTGCTCGGAATTTCTGTCGATCGCGTCGCGAAAAAATTGGCGCATGAGGGGCAAACCGACCCCCATGTCGCGCATTTTGTAAAGCACCAGACGCGCATGCACCTGGCGGAAAATGAGGTTGTCCGGCAACAAGGCAATGCCCTCTTCGATCGCCGAGAGCGCCCTCTTCCAATCCTCTGCCTCCGCCGCCGAAACTCTGTCATTGATCGGCTTCTTCAACGCGTGTTCGCGCGCGTCGCGTTGGCCACTGGCAATCCGCTCCTTATTGGCAGCTTTCGCTTCATCGCTGGTGCGCCAGCTGCCGTTAAGGACTTTCGGCAAAATCTGATCAAGGTGCATCGGATGACCGATAAAGGCGATGTGGCCGTCTCGGTCGATCACGAACGAGGTCGGAATCCCAAAAGACAAGCTGGGTTCCATCCAAAGCTTGTCCATTTCGCCTGTGGAGTCGAACGCGATCCGAAAGTTCAGGTTCGAGCACTTTTCGGTCAACCACGCGTCCAATCTGGTTCGGGCCTCGTTGGCCGTTGGAGCATTTTCGCTGGCCGCGACTCCGCCGACCTCAAGTCCGCTGTCCTTGTATTTCTCCTGGAGCTGCACCAGAAGGGGCATCGCCGTCACACATGGTCCGCACGAAGTTGCCCAAAATTCGACGATATACACTTTGCCGGGCTGGAAGTTCGTGAGGGACTCGCCACGCAGCCAGTTCTCCACTTGGATTGAAGGCGCCGGTGACTCCATCTGCAATGTCATGTTATTCTGCAAAACTATTTTATTCTCCAAAGTTATGCCAAAGGCTGCGCGACTTTATGCGCGAGCTTGTTTCAACGAGCCAAAAACAGCGGCAATGGCGGCTTGCCAACTATCCATCTTGTCACGCCACCGAAGAGCCGCTCGCGCAGCCGGCGGCTGCCATAGACACCCATGACAATCATGTTGGCAGACGTGTCGATTGCGTGCTGCGCGAGCACCGTGGCCACCGGTTTGCCGGCGCTCGGCAGCCGGTCGACCAACACCCGAGCACCATGCAGAGTGACATAGGCAGCGATGTCGGCTCCTGGCTCGGCGCCGCTTCCGGTGCGGGTCGCTTCAGGATCCACGAGGGCCACACGAACTTCCTCAGCACCGGACAGCAGATCCAGCGCTTCCCGAACCGAGCGGGACGCCTCGACGCGCGAATCCCAGCCGACCAGCACGCGCTGTGGAGACAGAGTCGCCTCAGCGCCCTCCGGCACGACAAGCACCGGCTTTCCCGTATCGAACAAGCTGCCGTTGATAACAAGAGGTCCGAGACTAGTGTCTTTGAGAAGTGCGGGGCCGATGATGGTCAGGTCGGTGCAGAGCGCCCTCTGTCGCACCGCGTCACCGACGCCAGCCTTGTCGCAGTGTTCGGTATCGACATCATAGCAGCCCCAGGTGGCTCTCAGCAGTTTGTGAATTTCCCTGGATGTCTTTTCCAGGTTGGCCATGTCCTGTGAAAATCTCTCGATTTGCCTGTACCTTTGTTCCAGTGCGGCAATGGCGTGTGCGCGATGTCTAGGCCACTCGGGGATGCCATCGCCCAGCGGCGTAAGAAGAGGTGGCGACATAAGGACCAGCGGAGGCGACATAATCAGTACGGAAAGATGCGCGCCGCATCTCAAGGCTGCCGCAGCAGAGCCAGCTGCCGTTTTCGATCCCGTTTGAACCGGGCTTCGGCAGCGCCAGCTTCGTCCGTAGACAATCGAGCAGCTTGGCCGGCGCGAAGGGCCGCACAAAACTCTCGTCAATGCCTGCCTTCAAGAGATCGAGGTGCTGGTTTTCGGCGCCGGGCGCGATCAGGGCAATAACCAGCAGGCCTCTGTTCCGGTATTCCGCCTTGAGCTGGGCACAGATGGTGGACCCTGTCGAGCTTGCCGGCTGGCAGTCCAGCACCACGGCCTGCGGCTCCCGTTCACTGGCTAATGCCAGCGCTTCCTCCACGCTTCTGGCCAGTTCAATCCTGAAGCCATCCACCCCCAGAATGTGGCTGTAGTACAGACACAACTCCGCATCTTGCGAACAGATCAGGACCAGTGGCTTCATCAGTGCTACCCCAAGAACCACATCGGCCTCGACCGCCTCGATTGAGAGGGCTGGCGATCGCATGTCCTCGAGCCTGACATGGTCCCCTTGATCGAAAATCGGTTCCATCACGCCCGCGCCACCTCGGGATGAGCCTCAATGGCTGCGATCGCGTCGCCAACCATTTTCATGCCCGCCTGAGCAAGCTTCCGGAGCGTCTCGAAGCCGAACCTGTGGACGTCGCGCAGCGTCTTCGACAGAGCGACCAACCGCCCGGCCGTGAAAAGCACGCGCCCGAAGCCTTCATGGCTCAGCTCCATGATCGGCGATGCCATGAGGCCGCAGCGCTCCTCGATCGCAAGCCCAACGGCGGTGTAAAACATATCAAGCCTCCCCAGCACGTCCGGATCGGGATCGCCGATAATCGGGATCGCACGGCGCTGTTCCTTAGTGATGATGAAGGGGGCCAGCAGCTCGGCGTCCGTTTTGCCTTCCCACGCGCCGTAGGAATCCTGAGCACGGATTAGCCTCACGAGGCATTTGAGGAACGGGCTGGCAAGTGCCACCTGGTCCTCGGCGACAGCAGGGCTAACTCCAAGGGCAGACATTTCGGCTTCTCCTCATTTCAGTCCTCGTCCTCGAAGGACGGTTTCTTTTCGGCGACTCCTGCCTGCGCCAGCACCTTGCGCAGCCAGGGGGGAGGACACGTCCTGAGCATCATCTGCGTGCGCAACAGCACCTCTTGGATCGTTTGGGGGTGCGGCACTTTTATCGGATGAATTTTTGCCGAAACAACCTTGGCTGCCGAAGGCCCGCCGATCGCCAGACAAAACAGGAGATGACATCCCTTCAGCGCCTCCACCTTCGGGGTGATGCGGTCATCGCCCTCAGTTCGTTGCTTCCCGCTCTCGTCGGAAACGTCATCGAAGGCTACGGCTTCAACGAGATTCCACTCCTCGCGTCCCACGTCGTAGACAGCAAAGCGCCTGGCCGAACCGAAATGGGCGTTGAGGTTCTTCATATCCTGGGTGGCGATCGCCACGCGCAATGCGCCGGCTTGGCGTTCCGGCGTCGGTGCGTGAACCTCGTCAGTGACGAGCGAGAGGCGACGAACGGAGCTCATCTGGCATTTCTCGGTTACGGAGTGGATCAAGCGCCTCAGGCGTCGGCGCGTGCCGGTTGGCTTCAAAAATGTTGGCGACCTCGAAGATCAGGTCGCGGGTCCCCTGGTAGAGGATTGTGAGCTTGTGCTGGCTGCCGAGCCGGTCGAAGATCGGGAAGCCGACCCGCATGAGCGGAATGCCGAGGCGCTGCGCCGCCTGCCCGCCGTGGGAATGGGTGACGAGAAGATCAGCACCGGCGCCAAGAGCTTCCAAATCGCCGAGATCGCCGATTTGAACCGACTGCGCCGGTATTTCCTCCAAAATTTTCGACATGTCGGTCGTGGTGACCGCCGCCGCGATTTCGGAGCCCATGCCGATGAAGAAGCTCGCGAGTTGGTAGAGTTGGTCTGGTTCAGCAGCGATCGCAATTTTCTTGCCTCCAAAGTGGAAATGTCCGTCGAGCAACGCGTCCTGCAACTGCGCGCGGCGACGGCGCACCCCAGCCGGCGCCGCCGCGCCCGAAACCGCGGACAGCAGAGAGACGAACCGGTCGGCGTTCTTCAATCCAGTCAGCGACCGGAACAGCACGTAAGGCACGCCGGTCAACCTCTGAAGCAGCTCGGCCGGGCGGCGCATATGCTCACCGATGACGATGCATTGCTCGGCCGTGCCAAGCTCGCGGATATCCTCGATGCTGGTGCCGCCGTAGGTGGTCGTGATCCAGCGGTCGGGCACCGTACCGTCGAGCGAGCCGGAGACGTCCGGCAGAATCACCGGCTTGAGTCCAAAGCTTTCAATCATTTCACGCAAATGCTCGATATCAGCCACAGTGAGGTTCCAGCCAGGCAGGATCACGATCTTCTTCGACTGCCGCGCCTGCTCGCCGGGCCGCGTAATCCTTTCGATCATCGCGGTGACAGCCTTGGCCCAGCCCTCTTCGATCGCGCCGTCGAAATCCGGTGTGTTGGCTAGCACGACCTCCGTACCCGCGAGTTCTTCCCTGCTCAGCCTGATATTGGCGATATCTCCTGCGCAGTCTTCGCCCCGGGTTTCCACCAGCGCCGTGGTGCAGACCCCGATCAGCGTTGGCTTTGTGCGGGCCTTGAGGTTGAGGATCGCCTCTTCCAGATGGTCTGCCCCGCCGAGGATCGTCGCCACCTCGTCCATCGCCGTCGTCTGCAAGGGGATGGCTTCCTTGAAATGCCGCACGAACAGCACGAGCGCAAAGCTGGTGCACCCCTGGCTGCCGTGGAACAACGGCATCGCGCCGTCGACGCCAAGAAAGGCCAAGGCGGCACCCAGCGGCTGCGATGACTTCAGCGGATTGATCGCCGCCGCTTTGGTCTGGGGAAGGATGCGGACCACCGGCTTTCCTCAACACCCGCCGAAATCGTCGGTCGTCGTGCCGGCGAATTCCTGGACAGCATGCAAGGTCGCGGTCTCGCTTTTCGTGCTCGGCAGTTCCTCCCTCACCGCAGGCTGGCAATCCCATGGTGCCGGCTCCCGCACCTGGCGCCAGATCGGGTTATGAATGGCGAGGTCGATCTGGCGTACGAGTTCCACCATGCCGTCATAGCCGGCGTAAGGATGTTGGCGCTCCTGGTTGATATCGAGCCAGGGTGTCTTGGCCTTCAGCGCGATGAACTGCGTGCGCCCGCCTGACAGCATGATATCGGCCTTGTGTTCTGAGAGCATGGCGTAAAGCTCGCGCGGCGCCATCTGCTCGAATATGTGGTTGTCGTCCTTGAGTATCTGCTTGATGCGCTCCTTGTCTTCGACCGTCGACTTCTTGACAGAGGTGCCGACGATCTCGATGCCGATCTCCATCAGCGCATGGACGACCGACCAGGACTTCACACCGCCGGTGTTGAGCAGCACGCGCTTGCCTTCGAGCCTCGGCCGGTAGGCCGTGAGCTTTTTCCACGCGATCGCCTCCTCCTCTGCAATTAAGGCCTCGGTGCGGCCGAGGATCTCCGGATCGGCACCCTTCTTCACGAGCAGCTGAGAGATCTGTCTGAGCGCTTCCGAGGTGTCGGTGATGCCGTAGAAGGAGCCCTCGAAAAACGGGATGTCCCAGCGCTGCTCCATCTTGCGGGCGAGATTGATGAGCGCGGTCGAGCACACCATCATAGCCGCCCGGGCGCGGTGCGCGCAGGCAATGTCGAAGTAACGCGCGTCGCCCGGAATGCAGGCGCGCACCCGGATGCCGAGCCGATCCAGCAGCGGCTTCACCAGCCAGAATTCACCCGAGAGGTTGAATTCGCCAAGAATGTTGATGTCATAGGGTCCGGCGTCGTCCGGTTCTACCGTGCCGATGACATGCTCGAGCAACGCCTCGCCGGCAAGCTTGTTGCCGAGATTCTTGGAGCCGACGAAGCCTGGCGCATTGACCGGCACCACCGGTAGGCCGAACTTTTCCGCCGCGCGCTTGCAGACGGCCTCGATGTCGTCGCCGATCAGCGCCGTCACGCAGGTCGGATAGACGAAGATAGCCGGCGGCCCATACGCTTCCTTGATCTCGCGGATCGCTTTGAAGAGCTTCCGCTCGCCCCGCCCCATCACCACGTCGAGTTCGGTGAGATCGGTCGTGAAGCTCGTGCGCCAGAGCGTTGGCCCGGACGAAGCCGCACCGCGGTTGTCCCAGGAATTGCCCTCGCAGGCGAGCGGCGCATGGATCAGGTGCGCGACGTCGGTGATCGGCTGCAGCACGATCTTGGCGCCATCGAAGGCACAGCCGCCGGCCGCCGCCCCGGGGGTCAGTGGCTTCGAACAGCCCTCCTTGCGCGCCTTGGCATCCTTGCCGCGGTTCTGCTCGCAGGCAGGCTCGTTGAAGACATCCTGGATTTTGGCTCTGAGCGAGGACATTGCGTTGGTCTCCGAAGTCCCTTCGGGAAGACGACCGGCCTCACCGAAGAGCCGGCCGCCACCCTTAGCGGGTGAGGTCATACGAATAGTCCGTCACGCCCGTCTCGCTTGTCTCGCGATCGAGCTTGTCGAAGATCTTGTCGAGGATCGTCGTCAGGACGCGCAACCCGCCTTGGTAGCCCATGAGCGCAAAGCGATGGTGATGGTGCCGGTCGAAGATCGGAAACGTCAGCCGGATCAGCGGCGTGCCGGTGTCGCGCTCCAGATACTTGCCATAGGAGTTGCCGATCAGCAGGTCCACCGGCTCGGTGAAGAGCAGCGAGCGCATGGCCCAGAGGTCCTTGCCCGCCCAGACTTGAGCGTCCTTGCCGAAGGGCGATGATGCAAGCAGTTCCTTCAACTCCGCTTCCCATGCCGAGGTGCCGTTGGTGGCGAGGCAATGGGTC
This sequence comes from Mesorhizobium sp. M0189, assembly GCF_040322135.1. Classification (NCBI taxonomy): domain Bacteria; kingdom Pseudomonadati; phylum Pseudomonadota; class Alphaproteobacteria; order Hyphomicrobiales; family Phyllobacteriaceae; genus Mesorhizobium; species Mesorhizobium sp. M0189. Next base: position 9,345 of record NZ_JAMYSW010000033.1, on the reverse strand, counting down.
GGCTCGCCGCCCGTCTCCATGATGAAGCGGGCCATGGCGTAGACAAAGTCCGGATCGCCGTAGATGGCATATTTCTTACCGTGCAGCCAGGATTGGCTGTCCGCCATGGCGTCAACAAGTCGGCCGCGCTCCAGGCGGATTGCCTCGGGGATTTGCTTGCCGGAAATCGCGGAGACCTCCATCAGGAAGTCGTCGGTCGCCTGGACTCCGAGCGGGTAATGAAACGAGGCAGTCGCCTGCCCTACCCCCTCGCAATACTCCAGTGTTTTTCGGGTGTTGTAATGCTGTAGCGAAAGTGTCGCCTCGGCGTTGAGTGCCTTCCTCACGTCTTCGATCTTCGTGCCGCCGTCATACATGCGGTATTCGCCGTCCGACGGCGTGTCGAACTGGTCAGAGGCGTCTTGGATAAAGGTATAGGACACGCCTATCAGATCGAGCAGGCGCTTGAGTTCCCGGTTGTTGCCGACACAGAAGCCGTCGAAGCCCGGAATGATGTTGATGGTTCCCTCGGCTTCCGTTCGCTCCTCGCCTTTCCAGAAATGCTCCAAAATGCCCTTGACCGCAACGTCATAGCCGTCGACATGGCTGCCGACAAAGGCCGGCGTGTGGGCGAAGGGCACGTCGAAGTCGCGCGGGACTGAGCCTTCGTCCTTGGCGTTCTCGATGAAGCTGTGCAGGTCGTCGCCGATGACCTCCGCCATGCAAGTGGTCGAGACGGCGATCATCTTCGGGTCGTAAAGTTGGTACGTGTTGGCGAGCCCGTCGACCATGTTCTTCAGGCCACCAAACACTGCCGCGTCCTCGGTCATCGAGGAGGAAACTGCCGAAGCAGGCTCCTTGAAATGGCGCGATAAGTGCGAGCGGTAATAGGCCACGCAGCCCTGGCTGCCGTGGACGAAGGACATGGTTCGCTCGAAGCCCGCGGCCGCGAACACCGCGCCGAGCGGCTGGCAGGCCTTGGCGGGGTTCACGACAAGCGCTTCGCGAGCGAGGTTCTTTTCGCGGTATTCCCACGTCTTGGTGAATTCGCCTTGGTCGGTAACGACCTGGTCCGGGTGAGGACATTCGAAATTCAGCCTCTTCTCGGCGAGCATCTGCCTGTATTCCGGCTCGCGGAACAGGGGCGCGTGGTCGAGAACTTTTTCAGCCGACTGCGGCATGGGTGGTTACCTCTTCTCCATCTGGCCCGCCATACGGCGGCACAGGGACGTCGAAACGTTTCAAGTCTCCCGCGGACAAAAGGGCCACAGGCGTTCAACGGCCTCCCGGCTTCCGGGAGGCCAGGTTTTCATTCGGCTGCGATCGCCGCCGACGGCTCGGCTTTTTTCTTCCAGGGGGCGTCGTAGAGGTTCCAGACTGGGTTGTTGATGGCCAGATCCATGTCACGGGCGAAGATGGCGAAGCCGTCGTAGCCGTGATACGGGCCGGAATAATCCCAGGAATGCATCTGACGGAACGGTATGCCCATCTTCTGGACCGGGTACTTTTCTTTGATGCCGGAACCAACGAGATCAGGACGGATCCCCTCGATGAACTTCTCCAGCTCGTAACCAGTCACGTCGTCATAGATCAGCGTGCCCTTCTTCACGTAATGGCCCGTACGCTGATAGTCGTCGTTATGGCCAAATTCATAGCCAGTGCCGACGATCACCATGCCCAGATCCTCATATGCCGTTACGATGTGACGGGGGCGCAGCCCGCCGACATAGAGCATCACCGTCCTGCCTTCGAGGCGCGGCCGGTACTTGGCGATGACGGCATCTACCAACGGCCGGTATTTGGCGATGACCGCCTCGGCCTTGGCCTCGATTTCCGGTCCGAAATGCTTGGCTATCTTGCGCAGAGAGGCTTCCGTCTGGGAGGGGCCGAAGAAATTGTACTCCATCCAGGCGATGCCATACTTTTCCTCCATATGCCGGCAGATGTAGTTCATCGACCTGTAGCAATGGATGAGATTGAGCTTGGCCTTTGGCGCTCGCTCTATTTCGGCCAGCGTAGCGTCGCCCGACCAGTTGCCGACCACGCGCAGGCCCATCTCCTCGAGCAGGATGCGCGAAGCCCAGGCGTCGCCGCCGATGTTGTAGTCGCCGATCACATTGACATCGTACGGGCTGGCCTCGAACTCGACGTCTTTCTTCTCGAACACCCAGTCGCGGATCGCATCGTTGGCGATGTGGTGGCCGAGTGATTGCGAGACGCCGCGGAAGCCCTCGCAGCGCACCGGCACGATCGTCTTTTCGTGCTCCTTGGCCTTGTTGCGGGACACAGCTTCGGTGTCGTCCCCAATCAGGCCGATCGGACATTCGGATTGCACGCTCATGCCCTTGTTCAGCGGAAACAGTTCCTCGATCTCGTCGATGATCCGTTCCAGCTTCTTGTCGCCGCCGAAAACAATGTCCTTCTCCTGGAAATCGGAGGTGAACTGCATCGTGACGAACGTGTCGATGCCGGTCGTGCCGACGTAGTAGTTGCGGCGTTGCGACCAGGAATATTGCCCGCAGCCGACCGGGCCGTGCGAGATATGGACCATATCCTTGACTGGACCCCAGACCACGCCTTTCGAGCCGGCATAGGCGCAGCCGCGAATCGTCATCACTCCGGGGATGGACTTGATATTCGATTTGACCTCGCATTCGGAAAGGACCTCGCTTTCCTCGCCAGCCTCGTCGCCGCTCTTTGCGACGCTGAGGTGCTTTTTGCGGCGCTTCGCCGCCTTGTCAGGATATTGCGACAGCACCTCCTCGATAAGCTTCGCATGGAGGGCGCCGTCATTCTCGTATTCCAGGCTCATGAGACCCCTTTCAAGGTTCAGGGTGACGCCTCACCAACGAGGCGCCGTTCTTTGAAAGGCGCGCCACGTCAGGCCGCGCCACCAGTCAGTAGCGGTCGTTACCGTGCGGCCGCCTTCGCCGCTTCCTTGACCTGAAGCTCGGCAAGCATCTGCTCGTCCGTCTTCATGATGCCGAAGTCGAGCAGCATGTCCTCGAGCTCCTCCATGGTGATCGGGGTGGGGATGGTGCCCTGGCCCGAATTGTTATGGATCTTCTCGGCCAGCGCCCTGTATTCCCCGGCCTGCTTGGAGTCCGGCGCATACTGGATCACAGACATCTTCCTGAGCTCGGCGTGCTGGACGATGTTGTCGCGCGGCACGAAGTGGATGAGCTTGGAATTGAGCCTGGAAGCCAGCGCTTCGGCGAGGTCGAGCTCGCGGTCGGTTTGGCGCTCGTTGCAGATCAGGCCGCCGAGCCGCACGCCACCCGAATGAGCGTATTTCAGGATACCCTTGGCAATGTTGTTGGCGGCATAGAGCGCCATCATCTCGCCGGACATGACGATGTAGATTTCCTGAGCCTTGTTCTCGCGGATCGGCATCGCGAAACCGCCGCACACTACATCCCCGAGCACGTCGTAGGAGACATAGTCGACATCGTCATAGGCGCCGTTCTCCTCGAGGAAGTTGATCGAGGTGATCACGCCGCGACCGGCGCAGCCGACACCCGGCTCGGGGCCGCCCGACTCCACGCATTTGATGCCTTTGTAGCCGACCTTGAGCACATCCTGGAGTTCGAGGTCTTCCACCGAACCTTCCTGAGCCGCGAGGTGCAGGACCGTATCCTGCGCCTTCGCGTTCAGGATCAGGCGGGTGGAGTCGGCTTTGGGGTCGCAGCCGACGATGAGGATTCTCTGCCCGAGGTCGACAAGGGCGGCGAGGGTATTTTGGGAGGTGGTGGACTTGCCGATGCCGCCCTTGCCGTAAAAGGCGATCTGACGCAAACCTGACATGTAGCTTTCCTTCCTTCGTTCCATTCATCGCGGCTGCCGCGACACGAATGCCGGTCGGGCAGCTGTCGCCGCCTCGCACCCAAGGATTTCAAGACTCGTGCCAATTTGGCTGGTCGAACCGAAGAATAATTTTATGGTTGCTTTTCAGGTATTTAGCTTGAAGCCAAAGAAAGGATCGTCGGAACAAGCCATGTAGCGGACCCGACAATGGCGACACAAAGCGTCGGATCGCGATCCTCAGTCACCGCATTCATTCGAGCCGCATCGTTGTGTTGAGATGGGCGAACAGCATCTCGACCCTTTGCGTTAATTGCGGGATGCTGCGAACCCTTCTGTTCCGGCGAGCTGACGTGCTTGGTCTCGCGTGTCCTCATCGACACTGCGCGGAATCTGCGCGCTCCGCTGGCACACCATCGATCCACGGCCATCTATACGGGGCCACGGGCGATAATTCCGCCATTTCACCAACCCAAGGCGACTCGGCTCACTTATCGGCGCAGGAGTTCAGTATCGGCGTCATCGCCTTCACATGTTCGTCAATCCGCTCGAGCACTTTCGCCGCGACAACGTCGCGCTCAGGCAGATGCCACCAGTGCTCGTTGACGAGTTCGACGGTCTCGACCACTGCCTTCAGGACTGGCGGCTCCGGAAGCCTTGCGCGGTTCGCAAATGCCTTCCATCGCGGTGCTGCTAGCGCCTTGAACGAGCGCTCCCCTCCAAGCGAAAGCGCCATGGCGTCGGCGGGACTATATGGCACGGTCGACAGAACGTCGTAGATTGGTGCAAGCACCGGCTTGTCGCCTTTACCGGGATAAATCAAAGACCAGTTCTTCAGGTGCACGTCGCCATTGCCGGTGATGACCGTCAGCACCAGGCGGCGGACGAATTCGAGAGCAGCCGTAGGCGAGACGGCCGCGCCAAGGGCCAAGGCTATGTCGTGATAAGCGGCTCCCTTATATTTGCGCGAGGGATAGACACCGAAGACCTGAGCGAAATCCTCGATGTGTATCCTCTCGCCATCGGCGCCGCGATCGAAGCGTTTGACGAGAAGGACCTTGCCCTCCGACAGCGTGTTGAATTCTTCGGGAAAGCCCTCAAAATCGGACTTCTCGACCAGTTCGCATTCGGGAACCTCCATGCCGATTGCTGCGGCCAGCGCCAGGTTGGCGAATTCGTTCTCCGAAACGCCCGGAAACACCGTTGAAGAAAACTTGGCGATGTACCGGCCTTGCTCGTCGTCCATCGGCAAGGTAAGGCCCCCGCCTTTTCCAGTTTCCATTCTGACCGACAGCTTCATCTGCACGCCGGCAAGTGAGAACCGTGCCTTGGGGTCATCCTTTGAAGCATCCTGCGAAACCGCTATCGCGCCGTCACTGGGCAACGCCCGTACGGCTCCCGGCAGATCGGCGCCCAGCGCCGCTAAAAGATCGAAATCATTGCCTGGCCGCACATTGCCTTCATGGTGCTTTTCGCCCCGTCGGCGAGTGGGACGCCCAATGCGTCGCGGCCCCCTACCCGTTCGGCCGTTCCGTCGTACCAGGCGAGCGTCTCGTAGCCGCGAAAGCTGCTCACGCGACCGTGATCTCGGCCCGTTCAACGCCGTTCTGGGACGGGAAACCAAGCGAATGGCTGGCGAAACGGCTCCGCCGCAGCCGGCCTCGATCACAAGAACCCGGCGTCGGGCGTGAGCAACTCGACGTCGGATTGCATTGAAGCTTCAGCCAGGGCGGCTAAGTACGGATCGTTGTGAGCGACACGCTTCGGACTCCCATTCGATTGCCCGACTTTGGCTCATGCCGGGACGGGCGGTATTCTGAGGGTGTCTGCGCACCATGTTCATGGTGGCCGACTCTGAAGCGGCGCCCAATCGGAAACATTAGCATCTCCGCGTTTTGGCGTGGCTGCTTAAACTCTTCGACGGTAACCGCCTCAAGTAGCAGGTCCAAGGCTTCGCGCCCCCTCCGACTTATCGGGTCATCGCCCCGCAGGTAGTGATACGCTCGATCTAAATGCACCCGCGCGGCGGAAAAATCGCTTGTCATATGACCCTCTCAGTTACCGCCCGCATTAGCCGTCTAGGAGGTGAGGGAGGCGCAATCGTTAGTATCCACAGACGGATTTGATTTAAATCGCTGATGATCCGGGAGAAACCAGGGCGCTGGCTGGTCTTGATGCGAGAGCCTCGCCGGATGGGTAGTATGCCACGGCTACGGACGGTCTTGATCGAGATGATGGTTGAGGCTGCGGACTTCCCGGCGGACAGCTTCGATCGTTCTAGGCGTCTGCGCCGATAAATCAGGCGGGCGAATGCTCTCAATGTCCGCGTTGACAGCCATGCGAATACCGCTTCGTTCTTAATCTGTGGACACGGACCGAATACTGGCCCCGGCAAGTCGGCCAGTCGAGCTCTAATCCCTTGCCATCACAAAACGCGCATTCACGAGGGGTCATCGCGAATGCCGATCATCATCGGGCTTAGGGAAGCCATCCCTGAGCACTCGTCGTCAACCAGGGCGAGGACGAGATTGTGGCACCTCTCCTGTTAGGGTTCGTTGTCTCTCCCGTCTGTGAACAAGTGGGGTCAAGCTGCGGTCTTCACCCGGCCCGGTTCCGCTGCCGCCCCAAAGTTGATTGTGGAGCATGCGGAAGCGACTGCTAGGTCATGCTCTGGAAATACTGACCGATCACACAAATCTATAGACAAAAAGTCAGTACTGGCAGCCGTGAGTTAACGATCGGCTCGTGGAAGGCAAAAAACGTGCAGCACGAAGATCCTCAGCCGTCCGCTCCAACGACGCTTGCCCCGCTTCGCAATCCGGTATTTCGCTCGATCTGGACAGCCACACAGATTATCCAGCCTCGGGTGGCTCGTGCAGACGGTCGCCATCAGTTGGCTGAAGGCCACCATTTCAGCTTCCGACCTCATGGTCGCACTCGTTCAGGCCGCATCCACATTGCCGGTGTTTTTCCTCTCAATTCTCGCCGGAGCCATCGCCGATAACTTCAGCCGCCGATGGGTGATGTTTGCGGGGCACTGCTTGATAGCATTGGCATCAACGACGCTAATGATTTTGGTCGGTCTGGGATTTGTCGATCCTTGGCTGGTACTCGGACTGGGTTTCCTGGCCGGCTGCGGCTTTGCTTTGAATGATCCGGCCTGGCATGCTTCGGTCGGCGATATCCTCGACAAGCGCGACATACCGGCCGCGGTCACGCTGATGTCCGTCGGATACAACCTCGTACGCAGCATAGGTCCTGCTCTGGGTGGGACGATTCTGACCTTCTTTGGTCCGCTGGCCGCTTTCGGCTTGGCCGCGCTGAGCGATCTCGCGCCTCTAGGTGCACTATGGCGCACCAAATGGAAAATCCGCTCTTCGCCTCTCCCCCGCGAGAGAATGATGACGGCGATTCACGACGGAGTGCGCTTTACGGCGATGTCCCTGGAAATCAGGGCGGCGATCGCCCGCGGAACCCTTTTCGGGCCAGCATTTCGATCTTGGCGTTGCTGCCTCTCGTCGTTCGGGATCAGTTGAAGAGCGGGCCGATCGTCTACGGTATTCTATTGGCCGGCTTCGGCACCGGGGCTTTCATCGCGGGTATGAGCAACGGCTTCCTTAGGCGGATCACGTCTCAAAACAGGCTGGTGGCGTTCGCCTTTGTCGCTTGTGCAGCATGTTGCGTTTCCGTTGCACTAACATCGTCGGTCCCTGTGGCGGCAGTCGCGCTTGCCTTGGGCGGCGCGGGTTGGCTTATCACCTGGACCGGCATTGACGTGGCGGTGCAACTCGCAAGCCCACGGTGGGTAGTCGGCCGTACACTCTCCATCTACTACGCCTTGAGCGCTGGCGGTATGGCTGCCGGCAGCTGGATTTGGGGTTCCGTCGCGCAGAATTACTCCCTGACCTGGGCTTTGGAGGGCGCCGCCGGGGTCTGTTGCTGCTTGCAGCAGCGGGAATGGTGTTGCCGATACGTCCATGGGAAGAAACGGACCAGGAAAGTTCGGATTTTCGCGCACGGAACTGTCAGGAATTCTGTGCGCGAGGCCGGTTTCGTCATTGGCTGACGAACCTTTCGCCGAAGACGACGGCGAACTGGGTCTTGGCCTCGAACCATTCGCGCGGCGGTCGTTTCCATTCCTCGGCCGCGTGGTTCAGCACCAAATATAGCAGCTTCATGGCCGCATCGTCACTGGGGAAGTGTCCCCGGGTGCGGACGGCGCGGCGCAGCTTGGAGTTCAGCGCCTCTATGGCGTTCGTAACCGGTATGATCATGACGGTGCCATCCGATCCCCGCTGGAGATGAGCGATTTTCGGCGTATGGTGCGACCATCCGGGACAGGGGCACCGGGAGCACGCCAAGTGCGGGCAGGCCGATGTATTCGATGAGCTGCGAGCTCGCGTTAGTAGCTGGCCGCCCCTGCGACCTGCCCGGTTGCGCCGAGAGCGCGGATCCGTAGGTGTCGCGTCGCCCGCCGGCTCCCGATTGTTGAGGAGAGGGAGCCGATGAGACGTGTGATTGGAATGGACATCCACCGCACCTTTGCGGAGGTGGTGGTTTGGGAAGACGGCCGGCTGCGCCATCACGGACGGGTCGACATGACCCGCTCGGGACTGGAAGGGTTCGGCCGCAGTTTGCGACGGACTGATGAGGTTGTCGTCGAGGCTACGGGCAACGCCATGGCGGTGGTGCGGGTTCTGTCGCCCTATGTCGGCCGGGTGATTGTCGCCAACCCGATGCAGGTGAAGGCGATCGCTCATGCCAGGATCAAGACCGACAAGATCGATGCCGGCGTTCTGGCGCAGCTCCATGCCAGCGGCTTTCTGCCGGAGGTCTGGGTACCTGACGAGCGGACCGAGCGGCTTCGCCGCCTCGTCGCGCGGCGCAACCAGGTAGTTCGGCATCGCACGCGCGTGAAGAACGAGGTGCATGGCATCCTGCAGGCGCACCTAGTGCCGAAGTGCCCGCATGCCGATCTGTTCAACAATCGCGGTCGCGCCTGGCTCGAGCGGCAGGTGCTTCCCGACGACGAGCGGGCCGCCATCGCTCGCCACATCCGCGAGATTGACCGCCTGGCCGAGGATCTGGCCGACCTCGATCGCGACATCGCCCGGGAAGCGATTGATGATGTGCAAGTCCGGCGGCTTCAGACGATCACCGGCGTCAATGCCATCGTCGCGAGCGGTATCATCGCCGCCGTCGGCGATATCCGGCGGTTTCGCGAACCGCAGAAGCTGGTGAGCTACTTCGGCTCAATCCGCGTGTGCGCCAATCCGGTCTTGGCTTGGCGCAATATGGCCGGATCAGCAAACATGGTCGTTCCCATGCCCGCGCCATGCTGGTCGAGGCCGCCTGGGCGACGGCGAAGGCGCCCGGACCGCTCAGGGCCTTCTTCCTACGCATCCGTAACAAGCGCGGCCATCAGGTCGCAGCCGTGGCACTCGCCCGCAAGCTCGCCGTGTTGATCTGGCATCTGCTGACAAAGGAGCAGGACTACTTCTGGGCTCGCCCGGCGCTGGTGGCGGCAAAGCAGAGGCAGCTCGCTCTCAAGGCCGGCGCGCCGGG
>NZ_JAMYSW010000032.1:0-27606 GCF_040322135.1 Mesorhizobium sp. M0189 | reverse complement strand
CTGTCTTGCGCTCAATGCCGGAAAGAAGGCCGTCAAGGAAATCTGCGCCCGTCTCCCGCAACTCACGACGAGGAAGCACCCGCCCAACCCGTGCCTTCAGCGCCGTGAGCTCCTGCTCCCAAGCCAACAACGACCCTGACCACGAAGCAACAGACATGGTTCCCTCCATAACCCGTCGAGTGAATCAGAAAATCAAATGATCCGCAACTGTAGTACTAGTAGGCTCATCTGCGCCAACAGGCGACTTGTGGATCAAGCTTTGGAAGGCGGCTCCACAAGCCGATGCTTCGACACTACGGCCCAAATAGCCCTCGCCGATGCTCCGGCTGCGCCAAAGGCTTGTTTGGATGCCTCAGCTTGGACCTGGTGGCTTGGCAACCAGGGGCAGTTCTAGACCGGTCGGGGCGCGGCCAGACTTTCGAGTTTCAAGATAAGCCGCCACGGATTTGCAATGATCTCCACGACGCAGCCATAGCGCTGGTTGCTCGCGCAACCCTATGGGCGTCCTGGGGGCTGCTCCTGCGGAAACTTGTCTTCATGGACGATTGCCACGGCCCGCACAAGATTGCCTCTCACCTCGAAACCGATCCAGTGTCCGTCCATCAGGTGTGTTTGTCTCGGACAGGCGAGGAAATAGTTCCCCGCCTGCTGGGCAACAAAGTTGAGTTGTCTCTTCTCATTAATTTTAATCCCCTCTAGCGGAGCGGTGTACGCCCCCCAAATCGCATCCTCAGCCTCCAACTTCACTGGCATCTCCGACCGAGCATAGACCCTGGTCACCATCAGACCGTGCCTGAAATTCGAAGAGCCATTGATGAACTCGATCTGTACCGACCATTCGTCTGGCACGATGATCGTGAGATTGCCGTCCCAGTAGCCGTTGAAGTCGATAATGTCGGTCCGGATGTTGTCCCTGCGGTACCGCTCGACTTGGTTCCAATCGGCGACAATCTCTATAGCCACCGTCTTGGCTGCCGGATCGTTTTTGATCCAGCTCGGGACGAAAGGCTCCCCAGCCAGCGCAATTCCAGGCAACAATCCAAAGGCGAGAAGGGCAAGGTGGGCAAAGCGCGCCATCGCAATCAGAGGCTCCTCCCGAGCGGAGCGGCCAAGCTTAAGCGACCGTAATCGAAATCGACTAGGCCTATCCCTCAACGAAGAGAATACCCCCAAAACAAGATCCACACCAGCAAACCCCCTTTTGGCGGAACGGAACAAAACTCGCCGTCGCCGGAGGCGCCCCCAAGCGAACGCCCCACCTCGCACAGGCCGATGTCTGCCGCCGAAAAGCGAAGGAGGGTAAGGTTATCCCGCCAGGCTGATCGCCGCTCGGCAAAGGTCTCCTTCGGGCCGGAAAGCGGACAGATGCTTTTCTAACCCGGAGCGACACGAGCAGACCTTTTGTCCGGCGCAAGTGTCGTCCTGACGTGACCCAATGCGGCCTTCAGTTGCGAGCGTCGCTCGCTGGAGCTGCGTCAGTCGGTCGGGGGCCAATGGTATTTTCAATGGAACGCTAATATATATGGAAAACCGAACGAGCAGCGCCTGCCAGATACTTGAGGAATGCCATGCGAAGGCTCATCTTCACGGCTATGTGTATCGCCGCCGCAACAGCCGCTAACGCCCATGATTGGTACGAAGACAAGATTGACCCACAGACCAAATTCAAGTGCTGCGGTGGTTCTGATTGCCGCGCCGTACCTCGGTCTTCGGTGCGGTCCAGGGTAGACGGTGGGTATACTTATTTGCCGCATAATTTCACCATCCCACGGGACCGTGTGCAGCAATCCCCGGACGGGCAATACCATATCTGCGAAAATAAATATGTCGTAACCAATCAGCTGTATTGGCGTTGCTTCTTCGCACCTCGTGTCGATGTGTCTATACTTCTAAAGCATTAACCGCGCGTCGCTTCCGCGATTCACATCCGCAAGGTGCTAGTCCATTAATTCTGTTGGACTTTCTTCAAAATTGTCGAAGCTCAGGCGGTGCGCGACTGCCTCAGGGATTTCATTGAGTACATCGCCGCTACCGAGAGCAACTCCATGGGGCGCTGCCGCGGGTGACTTCCAGCGGACTCCGCAAATTCGGTGACAGTCCAGATTTTATCGTGTCGGCATGGCCGTGGTTGTGTAGATTGGCTGTGTGGCCCGCCTTGCCCGTATTGTCCAAGTCCACTCGCCACGAGACGCAACGCGGTAACGGCTGGCGATTTCGACCACGATGGACAGCCAAGCGATAGGGGTAACTGGCGCGGGATCATCAGCACGGTTCATGCGAGAGCAGCATTCGCCAGAGGCCGGAGCTACGGCTGCAGTCTCGAATTTGACGCATCAGCACTTGCAAATCGTCGGCCGAGGTCTTTTGCTCGCGCGATAGTTGCCCTTGACCGTGAATGGTTGGCGAACAGATGAATAAAATCGATCGACGGCGGCCAGAGTCGGAAACGGACGCCACCGTAAATGCCGCGAGACTTGGAACTCGACTGCGCCTCGCCCGCCAGACACGCGGCATGACGCTGAAGAGCCTGGCCGCGGCTGCGAATTGCTCGGAAAGCCTGCTGTCCAAGATCGAGAACGGCAAGGCTTCGCCGTCTCTGCCCATGCTTCACCGTCTGGTCGAGGTTCTCGACACCAACATCGGCTGGATGTTCGAGCAAGTCGATGACGACGAGGCGATCGTATTCCGGGCGGGCGCAAGGCCTTTGATTGCGCTCGACGCGCTACGGCGTGGCGAGGGCATTTCGCTCGAACGCATCATTCCGTATTCGCCTGGCCACCTCTTACAATGCAACATCCATCACATCGAGGCAGACGGCGAGAGCGAAGGCCCGATTCAGCACGCCGGCGAGGAAGTCGGCTACGTGCTCGCCGGCCGGATCGAGTTGATCGTCGACGGCAAGCGACATGCTCTCGCCACCGGCGATGCCTTCGTTTTCAGGTCGGAGCTGCCGCATCATTACCGCAATATCGGCAAGGAACGCGCCAGCATTTTCTGGGTCAACACGCCGGCGACTTTCTGAGCAACGCTCTGCGTTCATTTGGATTGACAAATATTCAAGTCTCTTGAATGCTTGCCTCGTGCCTGTAGCACCAACGGGAACCAGCCGGTCTGGTCCGCAAGCAAGGGGAACCGAAAATGCGTCTGTTCAAACTTCTCGCCGGCTGTGCCGCCGCCATTGCCATGGGCTCGGCAGCCATGGGATCGGCGCTTGCCGATACGTTCGCACTCGTCAACATCAACCAGCAGGCCCTGTTCTTCAACCAGATCAACGAGGGCGCGCAGAAGGCAGCCGACGCCGCTGGCGCCAAGCTGGTCATTTTCAACGCCAACAATGTGCCAAGCGCGCAGAACGACGCGATCGAGAACTACGTCACGCAGAAAGTCGACGGCATCATTCTGGTTGCCATCGACGTCAACGGCGTCAAGCCCGCGATTACCGCGGCCAAGGCGGCCGGCATTCCCGTCATCGCCATCGACGCGCAGATCCCCGACGGCGACAATATCTCGTTCATCGGCGTCGACAACACCAAGGCCGGCGAGGACATCGGCAAATTCTACGCCGACTATGTGAAGACCGAGATGGGCGGCAAGGCCAAGATCGGCATCGTCGGCGCACTCAATTCATTCATCCAGAACCAGCGGCTCGACGGGTTCAAGAAGGCGGTGACCGAAAGCGGCCAGGCCGTCACCTTCCTGGACACGGTCGACGGCCAGAACGTTCAGGAGACCGCGTTGAGCGCTTCGGAAAACCTGATGACCGCCAATCCGGACATGAACTCGCTCTATGCAACCGGCGAACCCGCCTTGCTCGGCGCCGTTTCGGCTGTGACCAGCCAGGGCCGCACCGGCGACGTCAAGGTGTTCGGCTGGGATCTGACCAAGCAGGCCGTTCAGGGCATCGACGACGGCTGGGTGGTGGCGGTCGTGCAGCAGGATCCGGCAGGCGAAGGCAAGGCCGCGGTCGAAGCGTTGGGCAAGCTCAAGAAGGGCGAGAAAATCGACCCGATCATCAATATCCCGGTGACGATCGTGACCAAGAAGAATGTCGACCAATACCGCGCGATGTTCAAGTAAACTGCGTCGGCGACCGAGCCGCGGCGCCGCCTGAAGCTGCGCCGCGGATACCTGGCAATCGCGTGGAATCCCAGATGAGCAGTGGCCAGACCTATCGGGTGCGGATGAGCGGCATCTCAAAGCGTTACAACGCCATCCAGACGCTCGATGATGTGTCGCTGACGCTGAAGCCGGGCGAGGTGCTGGGGCTGGTCGGCGACAATGGCGCCGGCAAGTCGACATTGAGCAAGGTGCTGTCGGGGGCTGTGGTTCCCGACGCCGGCACCATCGAGATCGACGGCAAGCCGGTGATCTTCAGCTCGCCGGCGGACGCACGTGCGGCGCGCGTCGAGATGGTCTACCAGGACCTGTCGCTCTGCGACACGGTCGATGTCGCCGGCAATCTGTTTCTCGGCCGCGAGCCGCGCCGCCGCATCGCCGGCATTTCCTTTCTCGACAAGAAGCGCATGCACGACGAGACGCGCCAGATGCTCGATCGGCTCGGTATCGTCATTGCCGAGACGCGGCTCAAGGTCGAAAACCTCTCCGGCGGGCAGCGCCAGTCGATCGCCATCGGCCGCGCCGCCTCGTTCGAGCCGGCCGTGCTGATCATGGACGAGCCGACGGCAGCGCTTGCGGTGGCCGAGGTCGAGGCGGTGCTCGAACTGATCCGCGCGGTCAGCGCGCGCGGTGTCAGCGTCATTTTGATCACCCACCGGCTGCAGGACCTGTTCCTCGTCTGCGACCGCATCCAGGTCATGTATGAAGGGCGCAATGTCGCCGAGCGGCTGATCGGCGAGACCAATATCGAGGACGTGGTCAATCTGATCGTCGGCCGCAAATTCAGTGCGCGTTCCGCCACCAACGGCTATCGCGGTGGAGCGCCGGCATGAGCGATGCGATCCACGCTGCCCAGCCCTCACGAGTGCGCAAGGGCACCTGGCGCGATGCGCTGCTCGCCAATGGCAGTGTCGTCTCGATCGCGCTGTTCTTTCTGGTCGTCTGCATCATCTTCTCGGTGGCGACCGACGCCTTTCTGACGTCGCCTAATCTGTTGAACATCCTGCGGCAGTCGGCGCCGCTGCTGATCGTCGCCGCGGCAATGACTTTCGTCATCACCACTGGCGGCATCGATCTTTCGGTCGGCTCGGTACTGGCGCTGGTGGCAACGCTGTCGGCGACGCTCTTGCAGTTCGGCCTGCCATGGTCAGTCGTTATCCTCGCCATGTTGGCGCTCGGTGCCCTGCTTGGCGCGGTGCAAGGCTATTTCGTCGCCTATGAGGGCATCCCGTCCTTCATCGTCACGCTTGCCGGGCTTTCGGTGATCCGTGGCGTGGCGCTGCTGATCACCGGCGGCTATTCGATCCCGATCGAGCCCGGAAGCGCTTTCACCGTGCTGGGCCGTGCCTGGTTCCTTGGCGTGCCGGTGCCGGCGCTGATCGCGCTGGCGATCCTGGCCATCGCCTATCTCGCCTTCAACGAGACGCCGTTCGGCCGCTATGTCACCGGCATCGGCGCCAACGCTGAGGCGGTGCGGCGCGCCGGCGTCAACACGCGGCAGACGACGCTCTTCGTCTATGTGATTTCCGCCACCGCGGCAGCCCTTGCCGGGATCATCATTGCTGCCCGGCTTGGATCGGGATCTTCGAATGCCGGACAGGGTTTCGAGCTGGAAGTCATCGCCGCCGTCGTGCTCGGCGGCACCAGCCTGTTCGGCGGCCGCGGAACGATCATTGGCACGGTGCTCGGCGCGCTGACCGTGGCCGTCATCGGCAACGGCCTGATCCTGGCGCATCTGTCGCCTTTCCTGACGCCGATTGTCACCGGAACGATCATCCTGGTCGCCATCTGGCTGAACTTCCGCCTGTTCCGCGGCGCCGTGCGGAGCCGTTGAGCCGATGGGCGGTCTGTTCGATGACGCGGTGCCCGGCCAGCGGCTGGCGATCGGGGTCGAAACCGGCCATGTGATGACCGTGCTCGGCCCGGTTCCGGTCGAGGAGATGGGCATCACGCTGATGCACGAGCACATCTTGCTCGATGGCGCGCGCAGCTGGAAATGCCCCTGCCATCCCGATGACATGGCGGTCGCCGAGCAGCCGGTGAACATCGAGATCATCGGCGAGTTGCGAATGAACCCATACGTCAACCGCGACAACGTTTCGCTCGACGACGCCGACCTGGCGCTGTCAGAGCTACAGCGCTATCGCGCACTGGGCGGCCACACCGTCGTCGATGCCACCAATATCGGCATCGGCCGCGATCCCGAAAAGCTCGCCCGTATCAGCCGCATGTCCGGCCTGAAGATCGTCATGGGCACCGGCTTCTATCTCGAGCACACCCATCCCGAATGGCTGAAGGCCATGGATGTGGACGCGGTGACCGAATTCATCGTCAACGATGTCGGCGGCGGCGAGACGCAGCCGCCGATCATGGCCGGGCTGATCGGCGAGATCGGCGTCAGCAAGGATTTCACCGCCGAGGAGCGCAAGTCGCTGACAGCTTCGGCGCGCGCCTCGCGCATCACCGGCGTGCCGCTGTCGATCCATCTGCCGGGCTGGGAGCGGCTGGCGCACGAGGTGCTCGATATCGTCGAGGCCGAGGGCGCCGATCTCCGCCATACCGTGCTCTGTCACATGAACCCGAGCCACGACGACCCCGACTACCAGACAAGCCTCGCCCGGCGCGGCGCGTTCCTCGAATACGACATGATCGGCATGGACTATTACTATGCCGACCAGGACGCGCAATCGCCCTCCGACGAGGAGAACGCACGCGCCATCGCCGCCCTTGTCGAGGCCGGTTTCGGCGACCGCCTGCTGTTGTCGCAGGATGTCTTCCTCAAGATCATGCTGACGCGCTTCGGCGGCTTCGGCTATGGCTATATCCTGAAGCATTTCATACCGCGCCTGAAACGCCACGGCGTCGAGCAGGCGGCCATCGACCGCATGCTGATCGCCAATCCGAAAAGCGTATTCGCGCGGCTGTAAGCGGCCTGGAATTACACGGGAGTTCAAATGTCCAAGAAGAAGATCCTGCTTGCCGGCGAATCCTGGGTGTCGACCGCGACCCATATCAAGGGTTTTGACCAGTTTCCGACCGTCACCTACCACACCGGCGCCGACGAATTGCTGGGCGCGCTGAAGGCGACCGATTTCGACGTCACCTTCATGCCGGCGCATGAGGCGCAGCGCGGCTTTCCGCAGACGATGGAGGCGCTGTCGGCCTATGACGCGGTCGTGCTATCCGACATCGGCGCCAACACGCTGCTGCTGCATCCCGACACCTGGGTCCACTCGAAGCCGACACCGAACCGCCTGCGCCTGCTGCGCGATTATGTCAGCGGCGGCGGCGGTCTGTTGATGTTCGGCGGCTACTATAGTTTCCAGGGCATCAACGGCGGGGCGCGCTACCGCAAGACGCCGGTCGAGGACGTGCTGCCTGTGAACTGCCTGGCCTATGACGACCGCGTCGAGGTTCCGGAAGGTTTTGCGCCCGTACCGAAACCAGGGTCGACACATCCCATCCTCAGGGGCCTTGGTTCGGACTGGCCGATCCTGCTCGGCTTCAACGAGGTGAGGCTGAAGGACGGTGCGGAAGTTCTGGCTGCCGTGTCGTCGGACTATGGCTCGCTGCCGCTGCTCGTCACCGGCCACTATGGCAAGGGCCGCACCGTGGCCTGGACATCCGATGTCGGGCCGCATTGGCTGCCGCCGCAGTTCATCGCCTGGCCAGGCTACAAGACCCTGTTCGAACAGATGCTGGGCTGGGCGACCGGTGAGAGCTGAGCCATGCATGTCCACGTCGTCGGCAACGCCTGCGTCGATACCGTGTTTCGCGTCGGCCGCTTCCCTGCCGCGGGCGAGACTTTGAATGCCGTGAGCTATGCCGACGGGCTCGGCGGCAAGGGCGCCAACCAGGCAGTCGCAGCAGCACGGACTGGTGCAGAGGTGACGTTCTGGACGGCGCTCGGCAAGGACCCAGCTGGCGCATGGATCAGGAGCCGCCTCGACAACGAGCTGTCCGACCTTGAGGTCAGCCAATTCGAGCTGCCGAGTGACCGCTCGACCATCGTCGTCGATCGAGGCGGAGAGAATTTCATCGTCAGCGGCGTCGCCTGCGTCGAAGCCTTCGACCCGGTGGCGCAGACAGCACTTGTCCGCTGGATCGCTCCCGGCGACATCCTCGTCTGCCAGGGAAATCTACGGACTGCCGTGACCAATGCCTGCCTCAGAGCAGCAAAGGGAAACGGTGCGCGCACCGTTCTCAACGCCAGCCCGATCGATGCGATTTCGCTGCCCGATCTCGGCCTGGCGGAGGTTCTGGTGGTCAACCAGTCCGAAGCGCAAATCCTGACCGGCCGGGATGACATGACAGCAGCAGCCGGCGCGCTGGTGGCCAAAGGCGCAGGCGCCGTCGTCATCACCCTCGGTGCCGCAGGCTGTATCGTGCTTGGCACGGACCGGACGGAACCGCTTCGCTTGCCGGCGCCGAAGGTCGAAGCGCTCGACACCAGCGGCGCGGGCGATGTGTTCTGCGGCTGCCTCGCCGGCGGGCTTGCGCGGGGCATGCCGGTCATCTCGGCGCTGAAGCTGGCGCTCGCCGCCGCCGCAATCGCCGTGACACGGCCGGGCACGCTGGCATCCTGTCCTTCCGCCTCCGAGATGGCGGTGCTCATCGATCAAATGGAGATCTCATGACCCAGATCGGCCAATCCGGCGGCGACGCGCTCGTGGACCTTTTCGGCCGCACCAAGGTGGTGATCGGCGTCGTTCACCTGGCGCCGCTGCCCGGCGCGCCGCGCTATGATGGCGAGGCGATCGAGGCGATTTACCAGCGCGGGCTCGACGATGCCCGGGCCTATCTCGATGGCGGCTGCGACGGCGTCATCGTCGAGAACCATGGCGACATCCCCTTCGCCAAGCCTGACGATATCGGACCTGAGACGGCGGCCTATATGGCTGTCGTCTCAGACCGCATCCGCCGCGAGCTCGGCAAGCCGATCGGCATCAATGTGCTGGCCAATGCCGCCATCCCGGCCTTGGCGATCGCTAGCGCCGCCGGCGCCGGCTTCGTCCGCGTCAATCAGTGGGCGAATGCCTATGTCGCCAATGAGGGCTTTGTCGAAGGCGAATCGGGCCGTGCGGCACGCTACCGCGCCACGCTGCGCGCCAACGGCATCCGCATTTTCGCCGATGCCCATGTCAAGCACGGCGCACACGCCATCGTCGCCGACCGCCCAGTGGAGGAACTGGTCAAAGACCTGGTCTTCTTCGACGCCGACGCCATCATCGCCACCGGCCAGCGCACCGGCCACGCCGCGGATTTGGGCTACATAAGCATGATCAAGCAGGCCGCCGGCCTGCCGACGTTGGTCGGCAGCGGCGTGACGCCGGACAACGCCAACGATATCCTCGCCATTGTCGACGGGGTCATCATCGCCAGCGCGCTGAAGCACGACGGCGTCTGGTGGAACCAAGTCGACTCTGCTCGAGTAAAGGCGTTCATGGGTGGTCTGAGGCGATAGCTGACTTCAACCCCCCACCGCACCGAAGGGCCGCAGTCACCCGCGCGAGGGGGCGGGAGCTCTTCGGGCTCGCCCGCCGCCCAGAGCAAAAGATGGGCATCGAGCAGAAGTTTCATGCGTCGCCGCCAAACAGCTTCCCGATTTCCTCATCGGCCATGCGATCAACCTCGTCCGGAACTGAAAACTGCCCGGCCATAAACCCAACGCGACGCATTTCGCCGGCCGCAGGTGCGTCTATGGCAACGACCTTCACCATCGGCTTGCCGGATTTCGCAATTATGAAGGATTCAGCTTTGACCGCCCTGTCGACAAGACGAGACAGATGCGTCTTGGCCTCGTGAATATTGACGGTGTGCATTGCGGGCCCCGCGACTTAGTCCATGCAACTTAGTCTACTCGGGTCGATCTTCCACTATTGAGCGACTTCCTCGCGCCTAGCCGGCTCCTAGCAAGGAAGGGATTTCGACCTAATGGCCCGAATTCGCCGTTAGGAATGGCTTGATCAGGATGGTAGCTTCGCTCAACCACAGCAACGAAGTCGGAGGCGATAGTTCGATGAGTGTGGGGAAGGCATCTCGCCCAGTAGTGCCGTTGGACGCCCGTTTCGACTTCGATGCCGCCGATCTTCGACGGATCTCGAGACACAGTAACTGTTTGGATCAAGTCCCGCATCGCCTCTGCGGATTCGGAGTTGCCAGCCCCAATTCCTTTGGCAAGCCTATTTGAAGCTGGTTTAGTTGTTCATCGTAGCGTGCCGGCACCACAGGGCTCCAAACAAGTCACCGCGCATGGGTGTCGGCTGATCTCGACAAGGATCTCGCCGGCACTGACCAGTTTCTCCATCTCGCGGAATTCGTTCCGGCGCTGCGCTCCCGCCTCGCCGCGAGACTCGAATTTCCCATTGCTCACCCGACGATGAATACCGCTTGCGCCTTTTGCGTCAATTAATAAATTTACGCATGGAAACTCTCGGGCATTATCTGTAAATTTTCGTCTTGCAGTTGCACGCATGGCGGGCAGCGCCGAGGAACCACCCGGGATCGGATGTCTGTGACGAGAGGATTTCAATGCCGATGACGCACAAGACCATGGAGGATTTCGCCCGCTCCTGCGGCGTCTCCAGGCCGACCTTGTCGAAATATTTCGAGGATCCAACCAGCGTCAAGCCAGCGACGCGAAAGCGGATCGAGGAGGCACTCCGCTCGTCCGACTATCAGCCCAATCTGTTTGCCCGCAACCTGAACCGCAAGCGGACCCGCAGCATAGGCATCGTGGTGCCGACTCTCGCCGATCCTTTCTATTCCGAGATGGTCAGCCGCATCGAACTCAGGCTGCGCCACGAAGGCTACTGGCCGATCGTGATCTCCTCGCACGGCTCGCGCGAACTCGAAGTGGAAGCGACGCGAACCATCCTGTCACTAAAAGTTTCCGGTGGGCTGATCGCGCCGCTCGGCCTGCGCTCGGACCACCGTGCGCTGGAGAAGCTGACGCAGGCCATACCGATCGTCTATTTCGACACCTATCTCGAGAGCGGCACGCCGTTCGTCGGCAACAACAACAGCCAGAGCGTTTCGACGATCGTCGATTACCTCTGCCGCTCCGGCGGCGCGCCGGTCTATTTCGACATCCCGCACGTCAATCACAATACGCGCGAACGCCTGCACAACTATGTAAGCGCCATGCAACGGCTCGGGCAAGAGCCGGTGATCATTGGCGACACCCATGAATACACCTGGGATTTCGAACGCATCGGCTACCAGCAGATGGAGACAATGCTCAGCAATGGTGGCTTGCCGGGTAAGACCATTTTGTGCGCCAATGACCGCCTGGCCTTCGGCGTCATGGCGGCCGCCTATTCGCAAGGTCGCAAGGTCGGCCGCAAAAGCGATTGCGACCTGCGCGTCGCGGCCCATGACGACCACCCGCTCAGCCGCTACACCTGTCCTGCCTTGACCACCATGGCGCAGAACTTCGCCGCTATGGCGGGACGCAGTGTGGAGACGCTGCTGGCCCTGCTTGATGAGGACGGGACTGCGGTTGCACCCAAGATCAATCTCGACGCGACGCTGGTCATGCGTCAATCGGCCTGAGCATTTCCAAAGGCGAGATCGAAGCCGCGCCATGCGCGGACCGCCGCGCTGACCGCTTGCCGTGCAGCCGGGCTATGGCGGCCCATCGAGACGAAGCCGTGGATCTGGCCATTCCAGCGGCGCAGGGCGACCGGCACTCCTTCATCTTCCAGACGCTTCGCGTAGGCCTCGCCTTCGTCGGCGAGAATGTCATGGCCGGCGATGGCAACAAAGGCCGGCGCCACACCGGCAAGGCTGGGCGCCTTCAGCGGCGACACGCGCCAATCGTTGATATCGCCGGCATGGGTAACATAGTGGTCGCGGAACCAAGTCATGGTTGCCGCAGTGAGACCAAAACCCTCGGCAAAGCGGCAATAGCTGTCGGCCGTCTGCGCGGCGTCCGTATTCGGGTAGAACAGCAGCTGCGCCGTCGGCGGATTCTTGTTTTCGCGCGCGAGCAGGGAGAGCACCGTGGCGAGGTTGCCGCCCGCACTGTCGCCTGCGACAGCGATGCGCTTCGCGTCGACGCCGAGATCGTCGACGGCACTTTGCATGAAGGCAAGCGCCACGCGGCAATCCTCGATGGCCGCCGGGAACTTGTGCTCCGGCGCCAGCCTGTAGTCGGGACAGACGACGACGCAGGCGGCCATGTTGGCAAACCAGCGGCAGATCTCGTCATGGGAGTCGAGATTACCGATCACCCAGCCGCCGCCATGCAGATAGAGCAACGCCGGCGCGCCGTGCGCGGAAGCTCCTAGCCCACGATAGATCCTGAGCGTCAATGGGCCGCTTGGTCCGGCGATGGTGCGCTCGGTCAGCGAGGCGACCGGCTCGCGTTCGCCCTGCAGTGTCGGAAAGCCCTGCTCATAGGCGTGGCGGGCTTCCTGAGGGCTGCCGGCCTCGAACGGCTTGGCGGCCGCCTGCCGGCCGAGGTCGAGCACATGCCGGGCTTCCGGATCGAGCAAGGGCGAAGGCGATATTGTCATGGACGGCCCCCAAACTCAGGCAAGCAGGCTTGCCGCCTCGTCCTCCGCAAGGAGTGGCGGCTGATCGACGGTTCCATTGACTGCAACCGACTCGCGGCTTTCTCCCGAAGCGAGGGTCGCTTCCATGATCTCCAGCACATGCAGCGCAAGGTCGCCGGACGCACGCGGCTTTCTTCCGCTCAACAGCGCGCGTGAAAGGTCGGCGACGCCGAGCATGCGGTAATTGGCGCGATCGGGCGCGGCGAAGGGCCAGTTGCGAGCGCCGTAGAGTTCGCTCTCGCTTGTGAAGTCAGCCCAGTCGGCTCCGCGCTCCGAAAGCGAGACGGTGCCGCCGAATGTGTCCGGATCGGGCAGCTTGAGCGAGCCTTCCGTGCCATGCAGTTCGATCGGATGGTTGGAGTGCTTGAAGACGTCCCAGGAGGCGCCGAAGGCGACGGTAACGTCTGAGCGGAATTCCAGCAGCGACAGGATGTTGGTTGGCGTGCCGACCTTGAAGGTGGTGTTCCTGTAGGGACCCTCTGCGGTGATCAGGCGCTCCTCCTGGCCACGCGTTGCCATGGCCATCACGCGGCCGACCGGCCCGAGCAGGTTGACCAGCATAGTCAGGTAATATGGCCCCATGTCGAAGACCGGGCCGCCACCGGGTTGATAATAGAATTGCGGATTGGGATGCCAATGCTCCATGCCGCGCCCCATCATGAAGGCGGTGCCGGTCACCGGCCGGCCGATCGCGCCCCCGTCCATGAGGCGGCGCGCCCGCCGGCCGGCGGCGCCAAGAAACGTGTCGGGGGCCGAGCCGAGCAGCAGCCCGCGCTTCGCCGCCTCCGTGACAAGACGGCGACCGTCGTTGGCCGAGGTCGCCAGCGGCTTTTCGGTGAAGACATGCTTGCCCGCCGAAAGTGCTGAAAATGAGATGTCGAAATGCGCCGACGGGATGGTCAGGTTGAGGACGAGGTCGATCTCCGGGTCGGCCAGAAGCGCGTCAACGCTGAGCGGACGGATGCCATATTCGCTGGCGCGCAAGGCCACCATGTCGGCGGAAATGTCGGCGCAGGCGCGCAGTTCCACCTCACCGAACAGAGCCGCATTGCGCAAATAGGTCATCGAGATGTTGCCGCACCCGACAACGCCGATGCCGAGCTTTGTCTTTGATTTCCCGTGCATTTCGATCGTACCTCCCAACACGTCAGCGGCCTGGACCGCTGCGCGGCAACGGATCACATTCGCAAGCCGCTATACAACATTTTAAATATTGACGCGCGTAAAATTGTTATAGAACATGCGAAAATGCTGACGAACGTCGGGCGCGCTGCCGGCCCTGGGAGGAGAAATGACTGACATGAAAAATCGGCCGGCCGCCGGCTCGAAGCCCGTGCTCATGTTATGATCGCCGACCGCCGGCAATTTCTCACTGGAAGCGCCGGGCAGCTGGTGCAGTAGCGCGGCTTGCGCGCAGGACTGGGCGTTCGCCGGACTCGCGCCAGTCGCGCGCCGAGCTTTGCCAACACCGCCTCGGGGGAGGCTGACGCAGGGCGGCATCAAGGAAGGAAAGGACGATCGTGAAAAACCTGAAAGTCGGTTGCCAGACCTTTACCTGGGAAATGTTGGGAGACCGCTTTGCCGGCGGCCCCGACGATCTCGTGAAGGCGATCGCGGATGGCGGCTATGCCGGCATCGAGATCACCGACACGATGATCGGCCGCTATGCCGGCAGGCCGGCGGAATTCGCCACCGCACTGAAGGCGACCGGCCTCACCCTCGTCTCCTTTGCCTTCGGTTCGAAGAACGGCTTCACACTGAAGGAGCAGATCGGCGCCGACCTCGAGGCCGCGAAGCGCTGGATCGACTTCGCCGCCGCTTTTCCGGGCGCGATGGTGTCGATGGGCTCGGCCACCGTCGTCTCGGACGGCCGACGCGACGACAGGTTCGCCATCGCGGCCGAGATCTACAACAGGGCGGGTGAGCTCGGGCGCAAGGCCGGCGTCGATGTCGCGGTACATCCGAGCTCGCACCACAACACGCTGCTGTTCGACCGCGCCGATTACGACCGTATCTTCGGGCTGATCGATCCGTCGCTGGTCGGTTGGGTGCCCGACACCGGCCATATATTGCGCGGCCACAACGACATGATCGACACCCTCACAACCCATCGCGACCGCATCCGCTACGTTCACCTGAAGGATGTCGATGCCAGCGGCACTTGGGCAATGCTTGGCAAGGGCGTCTGCGACACCCAGGCAGTGATCGCCATCGCCAGCGCCGCGCCCAACTTCAACGGCTGGCTGGTGTTGGAGGAAGAATCCGACACCGCTGCCGCAGATCCGGCCGCCGCGGTCAAGACCAACCGCCAGACGATGCGCGGCTACGGCGCGTGAGGAACAGATCATGATCCGGAAACAAGACCGCCGCCTTCGTGTCGGTGTGCTCGGCTGCGGGCCGATCGCGCAATTCGCCCACCTCGAATCCTGCGTCAAAGCAAGGAACGCCGACCTTTATGCTATCTGCGATGCCGCCCCCGACCTTTTGGGGCGCATGGGCGCGACCTATGAACCTGAGAAGATGTATGGCGACTACGACGCCATGCTGGCCGACCCGGAACTGGAGGCGGTGATCGTCGCGACCTCGGACGCCTATCACGTGCCGATGGCGATCAAGGCGCTCGAGGCCGGCAAGCATGTGCTGTGCGAGAAGCCGATCGGCGTCTCGGTCGAAGAGGGCCAAAAACTCGCCGACGCGGTCATGCGCTCCGGCAAGGTGCTGCAGGTCGGCCACATGAAGCGCTTCGACCCGGCTCTTGAGGCGGCGCGCGATTTCGTCCGCGACGAGATGGGCGAGATACTGGCGCTAAAAGCCTGGTATTGCGATTCCACCCACCGCTACACCAACACCGATGCCATCCAACCGCTGCCGGTCAGCAGCCGGCTGGCGCGCAAGCCGGCCGGTAATCCGAAGGCCGATCTCAGGCGGTACTTCATGCTTGCGCATGGCTCGCACCTCGTTGACACCGCACGCTTCCTGTGCGGTGAGATCCTCGCGGTGCGCGCCCGTCTCAACCAACGTTTCGGCGCCTATTGCTGGTTCGTCGAAACGGAATTCGCCAACGGAGCGCTTGGCCATCTCGACCTGACGGTGGCTGTGCGCATGGACTGGCACGAGGGCTTCCAGCTCTACGGCGAAAACGGCTCGGTGATCGCGAAGACTTTCAATCCCTGGTACTTCCGGGCAAGCGAGGTCGATATCTTCCATGAGAAGGATGCAACGTCGCGCAAGCCGCTTGGCGCGGACGGCCATTTCTTCCGACGCCAGCTCGAAGGCCTCTCCGACACCGTGCTTGACGGCGCGCCGCTGCGTGGCGCCGACGTCGAGGACGGCCTCGCCTCGATCCGCGCCATGGTGGCGATCGCCCGCTCGGTCGAAACCGGCCAACGCGTCGAGATTGCTGGCGTAACAGGAGCGGTCTGATGGAGATCGGGGTCTTCGCCAAGACTTTTCCGGGAAGCGAGCCGGCCGGTGTGCTGGCCGCGGTGCGCGACGCCGGATTTGCCGTTACCCAGTTCAACCTTGCCTGCGCCGGCCTGCCGTCGATGCCGGATGCGGTGCCGGATCACGCCATCAGCACTATTGCGGCTGCGTCTGATGCCTCCGGCGTCGCTTTGGTGGCGCTGTCGGGCACCTACAACATGGCCCATCCGGACAGGACGGTGCGCCACGACGGCCTGCGCCGTCTTGGCGCGGTCATCGAGGCCGCGGCAGCGCTTTCGGTTCCGCTCGTCACCCTGTGCACGGGAACGCGCAACGCGGACGACCAGTGGGCGCATCACCCTGGCAATGCCGATCCGTCGGCCTGGGCCGATATGGCAAGCGAGATGGAAAAGGCGCTTGCTCTGGCCGAGCATCACGGTGTCGATCTCGGCATCGAACCCGAACAGGCCAACATCGTCACATCGGCAGCGGACGCGATGCGCCTTATCGCAGAGATGGGCTCGAAGCGGCTGCGCATTGTGCTCGATCCGGCGAACCTGTTCGAACAGGCGAGCACAGGGCAAGCACGCGCCGTCGTCGCTGCAGCAGTCGAAGGCACCGCAGGCCACGTCGCCATGGCCCACGCTAAGGACCGTTTCGCCGACGGCCGCTTTGCCACCGTCGGCCGCGGCGTCGTCGACTTCGCCGATTTCGTCGCCCGGCTCAAAGTGTCAGGCTTTGACGGGCCGCTGGTCACGCACGGCCTTTCAGCCGAAGAGGCACCAGGCGTCGCCCGGTTCCTGAAGGGGCTGGCCTGATGGCGCGCCCGGCCACCTTGTTTCGCGACGATGCCACGCTGCGGATTTCCGATGAGGGCGACGGGCTTGCCGTCGTCTTCCAGCACGGGCTGGGCGGCGGCGAGGCACAGGTCGCGCAGGCTTTCCCCATCGACGCCGGCTGCCGGCGCATCACGTTGGAATGCCGCGGACACGGTGAGTCCGATCTAGGCAGCCGCCGACCGTTTTCAATGGCGATGTTTGCGGACGATGTTCTGGCCGCCGCCGATCAGGCCGGCCTCGACCGTTTCGTCGCTGGCGGCATTTCCATGGGCGCCGCGATTGCGTTACGCCTTGCCTGCCGTTGTCCGGACCGCGTCGCCGGCCTGATGCTTGTGCGGCCGGCCTGGACGTTCGAACGCGCGCCAGTGAACCTGCAGCCGATCGCCGAGGTCGCCGGCCTCATCCTCGATCATGGCCCCGACAAGGCCAGGACGATCTTCTCGCGGTCTGAAATCGCCGCGCACCTCCAGAGCGAGGCACCAGACAATCTCGCCTCGCTGTTCGGTTATTTCGACCGCCCGGATGCAGCATTGTTTGCGCAAGTCCTGGCCGACATCGCTGCCGATGGAGCTGAGGTCTCGGCAAGCGACGCCGCCACCCTTGGCATTCCTGTGCTGGTCATCGGCAATACTGTGGATGCGGTGCATCCACTATCGGCCGCGCATACACTTGCGGATGCCATCCCCGGCGCGGCCTTTGTGGAGATCGCCGCCAAGGCGCTCGACGGCAAAAGGCATTTCGCGGAGCTGCAGGCCGAGATCACCACGTTCCTTCACGCCCACTTCAACATCCGGAGCCTTGTTGCCTCATGACGAGCAAATCCCTGTCCGGCCGTATTGCCATCGCCGCCTTGCCGCGCAACCGGCTGCTCGGCGAGTTTTCCCTGTGGTCGGCCGACCTGGCCAACATGGAGCGCGATCTGAAGCGCATAGACGCTTATGTCGACCTGCATCACATCGACGTCGCTGACGCCCGCTTCACCCCCGGCTTCCTGTTCTTTCCGGATCTGGTGGCACGGATCGCCAAGCTGACGACAAAGCCGATCCATGTGCATCTGATGGTCGAAGCGGAAATCGTCGAGGAGCAAACGCGCCAGTTCATCGAGGCCGGCGCCGACCTCATCAGCGTCCATGCTGAAAACGGCGAGGCCGGGTTGCGCGCCGTGCGGCTGGCGCATGAGCTCGGCGCCGAGGCCGGCGCGGTGCTCAGGCTGGAAACGCCTGTCTGCGCCGTCACGCCCTTCTTGCCCGAAGTTGCCTTTGTGACGCTTCTCGGCACGTCGATCGGCGTCAAGGGCCAGGCGCTGTCCGATCAGGCCTGCCCGCGCCTGATCGAGGCGCGCGCGCTGATGCGAAAAGCAGGTCGAGAGAACCAAATCATCTTGGCTGCCGATGGCGGAATCCGACACGAGACGGTGCCGCGCCTGCGTGCTGCCGGGGCCGAAACGGTGGTGCTCGGATCGCTGGCGTTCGGCGACCCCGACCTTGCGCAACGCATGGCCTGGCTGCATGGGTTGAAGGTCACCGCCTGATGACCAAAGTTGCGCTTGCATTCGATCTCGGCGGAACGGAGCTGCGGGGCGCGCTGGTCGAGCGCAACGGTCGGGTTGTCGCCCGCGTTTCGGCGCCGACGTTGGCGGGTGCGGGATCGGAAGCGGTGATCGGCCAGATCATCTCACTTGCTGGCAGGCTTTTGGTCGAGCGGCCGCAGGCAGAGATTGCCGGCATCGGCGTCTGCGCGCCGGGGCCCCTCGATCCCAAGGCCGGGTTCGTGATCGCGCCGCCGACGCTGGCCGGCTGGCACGACGTGCCGCTGCTCGACATTCTGGGCAGGCATTTCGGCCTGCCGGTGCGGCTGGAGAACGACGCCAATGCAGCCGCGCTGGGCGAATGGCGTTTCGGCGCCGGCCGGGGTAGCGGATCGGTGGTCTTCGTCACCGTGTCGACCGGCATCGGCGGCGGCGTTGTTGCCGATGGCCACATCTATCATGGCCGACGCGGGCTGGCAGCCGAGATCGGCCATATGACCATCACCGGCGAAGGCGACCGCTGTTTCTGCGGCGCCATCGGCTGCTTCGAGGCGGTGGCATCGGGAACCGCGCTCGGGCGGCATGCCACGCGGCTGACGGCTCCCGGCGACGGCTCACTGCTCAGGCGTCTTTCCGGCGACGGCGATGTCTCGGCCAGGCACGTCGTCGAGGCCGCTCGCGCCGGCGATATCAGGGCCCTCGAACTGGTCGAGGCCGAGGCGAAGTGGCTGGGCATCGGCTTCACCAATCTGTTGCACCTCTACTCGCCTGATCTGATCGTGATGGGCGGCGGCCTCGCCAACGGCTTCGATCTGCTGGCGCCGCTTGTCAGGGGCACCGTCGAAGCGCGGGCGATGCCCGCCTATCGCGATGTGCCGATCGTACAGGCGCAGCTCGGCGACCAGGCCGGCCTGGTCGGCGCGGCAAGCCTGATCCTGTGGGAGGGCAAGCCAGGAACGTCACTGGCAATGGCGCAGAACGACGAGAGAAGATGACGCCGGCACTCGCCGGGAGCGCTTCGGCCGCAGCGAATTCGAACTCCGGCGTCAAACGCAGCGCGGCACCGAGAGGCTGATGGCAGACGGAAGGCACTCACACGTAGCGCACTTCGACTCCCAGCTTGTCCAATCGGCTACGAATCCCATACGGCATACCAGTGTCGGTGATGATCAGATCGACACGTGACAACGAGAATGCCTTGGACGAGGCGCCGATATCCCATTTGCTTGAATCTGCCACAAGGATCACACGCCTGGCCATACGAACCAGGTTACGCTTCGTACGTGCAATGTCTTCTGAGACATCGACGACGTCGAATGAGTGATCTATCGCATGCGCGCTGACGAATGCCTGGTGAGCCACAAGACCGCCCACGGCCTTGTCAAAATCCGACACGATCGTGCTGACCGTCTCGGGATAGACCCGACCGCCTATCATATGCACGTCCAGTCCGGGACGATACATCAGATGCTGCGCGATGTTCATCGCGGTTGTCGCTACTACGACATTGCTGACCGGGGGCATCTGCATTGCGACCTGCAGCAACGTCGAGCCGCTGTCGAACAGCACGGACTGGTTGTCTATGATCTGGCGCGCCGCCATCTGCGCGATACGCCGTTTGGCATCGAAGTTGCGGTACATCCGTTCTTCGAAGGCCGCGGCGGGCGAATCAGCCGGCAAGGCAATTGCGCCGCCATGCGTTTTGATCAACTGCTTTTTTGCGTCCAGAATTTCCAGGTCGGACCTAATGGTCACCTCGGACACGCCGAAGTTTTCCGCCAGTTGGCTGGTGCGCGCCTGGCCGGTCCGTTGAAGCTCGAGCATGATCTGATGTCGTCGTTGTTCCGCCAGCATGTGTGACCCCGAATTGCTGTTTGAATAGCTGCACGCTAACCTTTCGAAAATCGAACCCCAAACCGGCAAGCGTTTGCGAATCCTTGGGATAGCGCGTCATCGTAGCGAACGCTAGCGGTCGCAATCGCAATCTTATATCAAAACGAAAGAAATCGAAATATTGAGTATTGTTTTGCTTTCGAGTTAGGGTCCCTCAATGTCAGATCAAAAATCGCGAAGGGACTGCACCGATATGGGCCTTGGAACTAAAATTCGCTTGTCGCGGCTGTTCTCGCATCGATCTGGAAACCTGTTCGGTGGTGCGGTCGACCATTTCGTAGGCTATGGCAACGTCCGTGAGGGCGGCCTTGCGGATCTCCCCGGCGCGCTCAAGCGAGTGATGGCCGGAGAGCCAGATTACATCAGCATTCAGCCTGGTGCGGCGCGTCATCTGTGGCCGGCTTACGCCGGCAAGGCGGCGCTGGTCATTCAGGCGGGGTGCTTTACGCCCGACGATCGGATCAGTCAGTTGATCGCGACACCCGAAGATGCCGTGCGCTACGGTGCCGATGCGCTGGCCGTCGCCATTCCGGTGCGGGGCGATACCGAGGGCCACTACATTCGCTGGCTTACCGATACGGTCAACGCTGCTGCTCGTTTCGAAATGCCGGTCGTTGCGCATGTTTATCCGCGCGACTATTCAAACGGCTGCAAGATCGTCTTCACGCCCGACGAGATCGCCTATGCAGTTAGGATTGGCTTTGAGACCGGCGTCGACGTGATCAAGGTCGGATACACTGGGGACTTCGACTCATTCAAGGAAACGGTCGCCACTTGCCCGGTTCCCATCGTTATCGCCGGCGGCCCGAAGACCGAGGATCTTCTGGGCGCTCTGACCCAGACCTCTGAAGCCCTGCGCGCCGGCGCGAAGGGTGCGGTCGTGGGGCGCAATTTGTGGGGGCATGGTGACACCACGATGGCAGCGCGTGCGTTCAAGGGCGTCATTCACGACGGGATGGCGCCGCAAGACGCTTTGGCGGCTGCGGCACGTGAGCCGTGACCGGCGATCTTCAGGTCTTGGGCTTCGGAGCCTTGGCGATTGACGACATCATCTATGTCGACAGCCCGCTGGGTGCCGGCAAAGGGAGGGTGACAAATCGCACGAGGGACCACGGCGGCAATGTGGCGACGGCACTCGTTGCTGTCGCCAAGTTGGGCGGGCGTGCCGGTTTCATCGGCTGGCTGAGCGATCAGCCACATTCAGATGTCAGCGCCCGCGAACTTGAACGACACGGTGTCGACATATCGTTCGCGCCACGTCGTTCCGATGCCAGGCCGATCCGGTCGGTGATCACTGTGGCGCCTAATGGTGACCGGTTCATCGCCTATGATGATGATGTGCCGCACGGGACCTCGGATGCGCTGGCCGACAGCGTCCTTGCGCAAGCCCAGGTACTGTTGATCGACGGCTACGCCACGCAGGCGGAGATGGTCGTTGCTCGAGCCCGCACGCTGGGTCTGGCGGTGATCGCCGATATTGAGTGGACAATCGGACCTGCAACCGACCGATTGATCCGCCTATCAAATCACCTGGTATTCCCTCTGGAATTTGCGCAGACCTATACAGGCGAAAAAGAGGCGACGGCGATCCTGCGCAAGCTGTGGTCGGATGACCGCTCCGCGGTCGTGTTGACCGATGGCGATCGAGGCGCCTACCTCCGGCAAAAGGACGATGCCGTTTTGTGGCACGTTCCGGCCTACAAGGTCAGGGCAGTGGACACGACCGGCGCGGGGGATTGTTTCCATGGGGCCTATGCCTTTGCCCTTACACAGGGAAAGCAGCCTGTCGCCTGCGTTGTTTATGCAAACGCCGCGGCCGCGATCTCGGTAACGGGCCGCGGTGGCCGTATGGCTCTGCCAGACCACAATGCCTGTCTCGCGTGGATGGCGAAAGAAAATGCGCCTGTGCCCATACCGATTACGTCGCCAGACTGAGAATTCATCGCTCGGATATTGCCGCTTCTGGGGGAAGGAGCGCGCCTTGGCTGCGCCGATGACACTGCCGGTTCGATCTGCAGTCGCGCTGGGTGGAGGCTATTCGACGTTTAGCTAGCGCAGATAATAGGGAGGATGTGACGTGGCCGTTGTTGTGTTGGACAAGATTTGCAAGACCTACGGGACGAAATTCCAAGCAATCAGGGATCTTAGCCTGACGATAAACGATGGCGAGTTCCTCATTCTCGTTGGCCCTTCGGGATGCGGAAAATCGACTGCCTTGCGCATGATCGCGGGGCTGGAAGAGATCAGCAGCGGAACCCTGAGCATTGGCGGCGAGAATGTTGAGGATCTGGCGCCGAAGGACCGCGATATTGCGATGGTCTTTCAGAATTATGCCCTTTATCCGCATATGACAGTGTTCGACAACATAGCCTTCTCGATGAAGCTTGCGGGGAAGAGCAAGGCCGAGCGCACGAAGCGCGTCCATGAAATTGCAAAGACCCTGCAATTGGAAACGCTGCTGGACAGTAAGCCGGCGGCGCTGTCAGGCGGACAACGCCAGCGGGTCGCCATGGGGCGCGCGATGGTGCGCGAACCGGCGGCCTTTCTCATGGATGAACCCTTGTCAAACCTCGATGCCAAGCTGCGCGTGCAAATGCGCGCGGAAATTGTCAGCCTGCAAAGACAGTTGGGGGTGACCACGATTTATGTAACACACGATCAGACCGAAGCCTTGACCATGGGCGACCGGGTTGCGGTCTTAAAAGGCGGTGTGCTTCAGCAGGTCGACACGCCAAAGACACTGTACAATCGGCCAATCAATGCCTTCGTGGCGGGTTTCATCGGGTCGCCATCGATGAACCTGTTCGAAGGCCGTTTGCACAATGGCAGGATCGACCTGCCGACCTTTTCGATCCCGGTGCCGACGAGTGCGTTTGAGCGCTCGCCTGGTCTGACCGCCTTCGAAGGCAAGACACTCATCTTCGGCATACGCCCCGAGGATCTCTACGACAGCAGTCTGGAATCGGGATCGCGCCATGCCACTCTGCCGGCAATCGTAAAGTCGACGGAGGAATTGGGATCCGAGCTTGTCGTTCACCTGAGTGTCGATGCGGTTCGAATCGATTCCGGCGACCCAGATGCCGTTGAAGATCTAAGCGGTGCGGCAAACGCCGTAGCGAGGTTTGAAGCCGTCAGCGCGGTCGGGCCGGGCGAGTTGATTAATCTTGCGATCAACGCGGCCAAGTTGCACTTCTTCGATCCCCAGACGCATCTCGCAATTTAGCGTGATCCGCGAGGGTTGATCCGGAAAGAATCGGACGCGCAAATTTCGTTAGACGCTGGCTCCACTCTGGTGTGCGAACCCTCGCTCGACCATCAAATCGGTTGGTTGAGGGTTATTTTAAGGCCGTGACTTCTAAGCTGCCAGATCGTAGCCGGCCAGGAGCCAAGCATTCGTGGGCGACTAAGATCGTTGGCTTTGCATCAAGGGAAATTTCGGGCCGTCCTCCTTGGCAAACGGTGCAACCCTGCTCGACATCGTTCAGCGTGCGACACGCCGATTTTTTCACCGGGAGCTCGAGATCGTCTCGTGCCCATTGGTCACCCAACAAAGCGATCAAGAGTCGCCTGAACGCCGTCTAAATTGCGACGTCTTCGCAAGTGCGTGACCTCGCCGAAAGCCCGCTTTTCCGTCCGATCGATGCGCCTTTCATTTGTTTTCTTTTTAGCAAACTGGCTTTCGTTTGGTTACGAAATTAGCCGAGAAATGCGACGCGAGCAATGTGTACAATGGAAAAAATACGCCGGAAAGACTCAGACAAAAGCGCATATTATTCAACTGCTTACATTTATTTCTGGCTTCCCATTTTCCCAGCCATTCTTCACGATCCCAGTTCTTGATTGACACAAAGACCCGGAAGGGAACCTAGTTTGATCGCGATCGGGAGGATCGAGCCAAAACATCGCTCCGAGGAGGGAAACATGAACGTCAGTAAATATATTGTAGCGGCTTCGTCCGCTGTGGCCGTCTGGGTACTATCTGCCACCTGCGCCTTCGCTGAGACCAATCTCGAATTCATCCAATGGTGGGAGCCCGAAATGCCCGCTGGCGCTCTGCGTGGCATCATGGATGAGTTCGAAGCTAAAAACCCTGGCATCAAGGTGACGCTTGTCAGCGGCCCCTACTCCGCCACCCATGATCAGATCGTGGTCGGCGCCGCGTCGGGTACGCTCAGCGATGTCGTCGGCCTGGACGGCGCATGGGTCAACGGGCTTGCAAAGCAGGGCGCAATCGCGTCGATGGACAGCCTAATGGCCGACGCCAAATATGACCCGAGCCAGATCGCTGACATCATCAAGGTCAACGGCCAAAGCGTCATGTTCCCGCTAGCCTCGTTCGTATACCCGGTCTTCGTCAATCTCGATCTGGCCAAGGCTGCCGGTGTCGACAAGATGCCGACTACCCGCACAGAATTCGCCGCTGCCGCGAAGAAGATGACCAATACGGACAAGAACGAATACGGGTGGGTGCTGCCGCTATCGCTGCAAAATCCCGGCGGCATCCAGAACGACGTGATGTCTTGGGTGTGGGCTTCCGGGGCGTCGATGCTCAAGGACGGTAAGCCCGATGTGGAAAATAGTGCCGTGGTCGGTACGCTCGAATACATCAAGTCCCTGCAGGACGCCGGCGTCATATCGCCAGGCATCTTTGCCAAGAAGGAACAGGACAAGGTCGAAGAGTTCGTCAACGGCCGCGTTGGAATGATGATCGACTCGCTGGCACATATCAATCTTATCCGCCAGCGCAACCCCGATCTCAAGTTCGGCATCTCTGCCCTACCTGCGGTTGATGGCTATTCGGGTAAGCGCGGACTGCCCTATGCCTCGTGGGGCATCGGCATCAGCAACAGCACCGAGCACAAGGCTGAGGCCTGGAAGCTTGTTGAATATCTGATGAGCCCGGAAGTGAACGGCCGCCTGGTATCGCTCGCAAACGCCTTTCCAGGCAATGTGCACGCGAAGCCTGACTTCTCGAAATCGGACCCGCTATTTGAGGAAGCCTTCAAGATCTACCAAAGCGGCCACCTGGCCAACGAATTCGTGGGCCTGCCCGTCGCCGAGGACCTGATGCGAGACATGAACGTCGAAGTGCAAAAGATGTTCGACGGCCAGCAAACCGCAAAGGACGCGGCTGCCAATACGCAAAAGCAGTGGTTGGTTGACTTCGCCAAGTAGGCGCAGCTCCAGACAATTCCGGCAGCGCGATATGGTTCTATCGCGCTGCCGCTGCATCGTAACCAGACGATACGTTCCTACGATCAAACGGGTTACACCTCATGAGCCTCGCCAACGAACGTCTGATCGTCACGCCAACGAAAGTGCGCAAGCGTGGCATGATCTCTTACAAGACAAGAAAGAGGCTGATCCCGCTGTTTTACGTGGCACCAGCCACCTTTTTGTTTTGCCTGCTCATGCTGTTTCCCATGATCACGGTCCTGCGCTATTCGCTGATGGACGGCGCGATCATGAAAAAGGACGCTGCTTTCGTAGGGTTGCGGAACTACGTGACGATCTTCGCAGATCCGGTTTTCTGGCAGTCGGTCGGGCAGACCCTCTATTTCACGGTGATGAGCGTCATTTTCCATCTTCTAATCGGCTTGGCCTTCGCGCTCTTGCTGAACACCCAACGCGTCCATCCGGTGATTAGAAGCATTCTGCGTGTTCTCTACATCTTGCCCTGGCTCTTTACGGCAGTGATCATCGCGATCATATGGCGGTTGCTTTTGGATCCCAACGGCGTGGTCAACAGCATCCTGATGGCGCTCCATATCGTCAACTTCAAGGTCGAGTGGTTCTCCTCGACGAAAACCGCGCTCCATGCGTTGACGTTTGCGAACATCTGGGCGGGATACCCGCTTTACATGGTCAGCTTGCTCGCCGGTCTGCAGGGCATCCCCAAGGACCTTTACGAGGCCGCAGGCATCGATGGGGCCAATGAGTTCCAAAAGTTCCGGTACATCACGATTCCGCAGCTGATGCCGATCATCATCAGCATCGCCTTGCTGGATTTCATCTGGACGATGCAGGTCTTCCCGCTGGTCTGGATGACAACGGGCGGTGGCCCGATCCATGCGACCGAGGTGCTGAGCACGTATACCTATAAGCTTGCGTTTTCGAGTTACGAATTTTCACAAGCCTCGGCGAGCGCGATCTTCATCCTGATCATCTCGATGGGCGCGACTTACTTCTACATCAAACACCAGAAGGCCAGGTGACCGGCGATGGCAAAGCGCTCTTCTTTCAAAAACACCGTATTGCCCACCGTACTGACATATCTGGGGCTCGCGGCCGGTCTGGTCTTTGCAGGTTTTCCCATCCTGTGGATGTTTTTCACTTCGTTGAAATCAAACACCGAGATCTTTGCCCTACCGCCGCGGCTGCTGCCCGACCATTTCACCAACGTAGCCTACCTTTCCATCTTCAATGATCCGGTCAAGGTGCGCTTCTTTCTCAACAGCTATCTCGTCGCGGGAGTGGTAACGCTTCTGACGCTGCTGGTCGCCGTTCTTACGGCCTATGGCTTCAGCCGCTATTCATTCCGTTTTAAGAATACGCTCAACGTCTTTATCATCAGCACACAGACCGTCCCGCCAATCACACTTCTCATTCCCTATTTCGGCATGGTCGTCGCCTTCGGTATTTTCAACACCTACTTCGCGCTGATTCTAACCTACATGGTATTCACCTTGCCTTACGCAATTCTGCTGATGACGGGCTACCTCAATACCCTGCCAAGGGAACTCGATGAGGCGGTGTTGGTCGATGGGGGGTCAAGTTGGACAGCGCTGTGGCGTGTGGTTATCCCTCTTTCAGTGCCTGGCATCGTAGCGACTGCGGTCTATACGTTTCTATTGGCGTGGAATGAGTTCCTCTTTGCGCTCACTTTGACGAAGTCGCCAGACATGCGGACCGTTCCAATCGGTATCGAGTTGCTAATGGGCCAACATGCGTTCGAATGGAACGAGATGATGGCGATGAGCGTGCTGGGATCGCTCCCGCTTCTGATCCTGTATCTGATTGCACAGCGTTATTTCCTCGCGGGCTTGGCCGCCGGGTCGGTGAAGATCTGAGCGGCTGGACTCCCAGTTCGCCGCTCTCGTCATCCCGTTGAGGGATTGGCCGGAATGGTGTTGCTGAACACAAACACGGGACTGTCGGGAATTCTGTGCGCGAGGCCATGATGATGGAAAGGAGAGAATCATCGCATGGCTATTGAGAAGGAACTTCTGGACCAACTGCTTGCCGGCCG
>NZ_JAMYSW010000031.1:0-27795 GCF_040322135.1 Mesorhizobium sp. M0189 | reverse complement strand
GCGTGATGGAGCTGTTTGCCATACCCGGGCTTCGTCCCGATAAGATACTGAAGCTTCATCAGGCGCTCGGCGTGAACTCGCTGGCGGAGCTCGAGGCCGCAGCGAGAGAAGACCGCATCCGCCCAGTCAAAGGCCTCGGCGCCGCGCTTCAGACAAAGCTGCTGCAGAACCTGGCCATCGTGCGAAGCGGCGAAACGCAACTTCACCTGCACAAGGCCGCCGCTCTTCTCCACCATGCGGTCATATCGGTAAAGCAACAGCATCCAGAGTTTTCGCGCGTGGAAATTGCAGGTGACTTCCGACGCGGTTGCGAGCTCGTTTCCGACTTCGCCCTGGTAGCGCAGGCCAGAAAGTCGACTGGAATCGAGGATATGGCCCTCAGGCTTGTTGTCACGGACAGGAAGCACTTTGGCGCGAGCCTGCTCGAGGCAACCGGTTCGGCAGACCACCTTGAGCAACTGAAGACGTTCGCGGCCGACAAGGGATTCACCCTAAACGCCGACGGGCTTCATCGCGGGAGAAAGCTGATCGCGTCAGCGACAGAAGAAGAAATCTACCAAGCTCTAGACTTGCAGTTTATCGAGCCTGAATTGCGCGAAGGCAGGGACGAGATTGAGCGAGCGGCAAAGCAGAAGCTACCCGCCCTCATTCGGGATGAAGATCTGCATGGCATCCTGCATTCTCACACGACCGCATCCGATGGCACCGAAACGCTTGAGGCAATGGCTGAAGCCACGCGTAGGCGCGGTTTCGAATACTATGGTGTCGCCGATCATTCGCAGTCCGCTCACTACGCAGGCGGCCTTTCGTTGCAGGAGATTGCTGAACAGCACCGCGAAGCTGACCGGCTGAACAAGGCATACAATGGAAAATTTCGCATACTGAAGGGCATCGAGGCGGACATCCTGGCAGATGGCTCGCTCGATTACCCGAATCATATTTTGGAGCACTTTGATTTCGTCGTCGCGAGCGTGCACAGCCGCTTCAAGTTGCCCAAGAAGGAACAGACGGGGCGTATCATTGAGGCGATCGGAAATCCTCGGACGACAATCATCGGGCACATGACCGGTCGCCAGCTGTTGCGCCGGCCCGGTTATGATCTCGACGTCGACAAAGTCCTCAAAGCGTGTGCGAAACACGGCGTCGCTGTCGAAATCAACGCACATCCGTGGCGACTCGACCTCGACTGGCGCTGGCATCAAAAGGCACTCGATCATGGCTGCATCTTCAGCATCAACCCGGACGCTCATTCGATACGCGAGCTCGACCACATGCATTGGGGTGTCGAGATGGCGCGCAAGGGCGGCGTCCCTGCGAAGCGGGTCCTGAACGCGATGCGTTTGACGGCCCTCCTTGCGCATCTCGCACGGCGCAGGCAAATGTCCTAACCTGCTTGTGCGCCCGGCCTATCAGTGCAGGAGACCGTCCTTCTCGAAATCGTCCCAGCCGCGCAAACTGGAGTGCGAGTTTTCATCGGGGCCATGGCCAGCTGAAGCTGCAGTTCCGCGCCCGCTTCTTTGAGCACGCTTCATAGCCGCCTTCCCCGCGCCACGCCGCCTATTCTCT
This sequence comes from Mesorhizobium sp. M0189, assembly GCF_040322135.1. Classification (NCBI taxonomy): domain Bacteria; kingdom Pseudomonadati; phylum Pseudomonadota; class Alphaproteobacteria; order Hyphomicrobiales; family Phyllobacteriaceae; genus Mesorhizobium; species Mesorhizobium sp. M0189. The sequence goes on along the minus strand of NZ_JAMYSW010000031.1, from coordinate 26,229 downwards.
GCAGCTGTCGCTGCGTCCTGTTCGCGCCAGACCGTAACCAGGTCGCGGTCAAGCACATCCTCCACGTGCTGCGGGTCGAATACGTGAAAGGTGATGTTCCTTGCCCGCCCGCGGAGTTTCACCGTTTTCGTCCCGGCGCTCTGCAAGCGACCATCTTTCAGCCAGCGGTGCCGTTCGGCCATCGAGATCGTCAGAATGCCCTCGATTTCACGGGGGATTACGTGCAGGTCTTCGATATTCTGCAGTGCTTTGGATACGATCCCGAATACCACCTGCACATCGTTCTCGGCGCCCTCAGATAGGCGCAGGGTAAGCACGCGGGACTCGATATGGAGCAGTTTCCTGAAGTCCGTTGGAAGGCGGGCGCGTATTTCGAGAAAAATACCCGTCGCTCTGACGGACGATCCAAGCGTTGCAGCCGGGGACAAAGGCCATTCTCCAATCAGCTTCGCTGTTGCATTGGTTTTTAGGCGCGTGGACATGCCCCTTTATATAGGTCCCGATTGTCGGCAGCGATGAGCCGATCGCAAAGCCAATATGAGTTCTAATCCGCCAGCGGTCTGAACCACGAGGCCTAAAGGCGCAACCACGATTGTTAGCGGGGCCGCTTGCAACTCCGGCTAACAGGAAGCGGCAGAGTTGATCTCGAAGTGCGATATCAGGCGCGTTGCCGCCTGGCGGCTGTACGTGGGCCACAACCTGACCGTCCGTGATTGGGAGCCACATGGCTAAAGCGGCTGTTCCGCTATTGAGCCTCGACATGCGTTTTCGGGACCCACCCCGTCGGATTCAATCGCGAATCCCGCATCGATCGCGCTTCGCGCAATGAGATCGCCAAGTTGCCAGTCCGTGAGTTCGCAAATGGGAAGCATTCTCCTCACGGTGTGGCTAACGTCGGATATCGAAATGCTCGGGCTGCCGATGTTGTCGATCAGGTGGCGGACAATCGCTTGGCGAACGTCCGATAAGGTAGGCGTCTGCGCGAGCGCAGGCATCACCGGCCCTATGAATGGAGCCGTGGTTCTGCGGCCACGGCTGTTTTTAAGTCGAACGCGACTGGCACACCGTGAATAATGGATGCTGCCGCCAAGAGCTCCTCCAGCTCGCGGTCGGTGGCCCTGCATGCGGGCATGAGTGTTCGGATGGCGCGGATTGCCTGTGCTATCGAAAGGAAGTGGGCCTTGCCTCTGGAGAGAACATAGGCTTCGGCGGCTCTTTCAACCGTGACTGTGTCAAAAGTGGTGGTCATCGAGAATTCCTCCCTGAACCCTGACCCACACGATTTACGGCACGAATTCGGTAGCTTGCAAGGGTTTGTCTGATTTAGGACAGTTAGGCGGAGGCTAGGCCGAAGTGACTTTGCTCCTCCTCCCCGTAAGCACCATGCGTGAGTCGTATCATTCCAACGCGGTCGATAATCGTGATCTCGCCGCGCTTGGCGTGAACCAGCCCCCGATATTCAAGCATTTGGAGGGCCGTGGTAACGCCGGGGCGCTGGGCACCAAGCATTGTCGCCAGGAATTCATGCGTCAGGTAGATCTTATTTCCTTCGACGCGGTCTTGGACCATCAGCAACCAGCGGGCCAAGCGCTCCTCGATTTTGGAGTGGCCGTTGACCAGTGCCGTCCGGGACGACTGGATGAGGAACGCGTGGGCATAGCGAAGCAGTGACTCGCGAAGGGATTGGCTCTCCGCAATCGCAGAGCGAAGAGCTTCAACCGGGAGGATCCAGCCATTACCTGCGACTTGGATATAGGTTTCATTGGGCGACTTGTCCTGGCCGAGAATAACGGCAACTCCTGTCATGCCGTCGTGGCCGACGATACCGACCTCGCTTTGCCGCCCTCCGGTCATCGTAGCGACCACCGACGCGATGCCCATCTCTGGAAAATACACACGCTCGATCGGCTGATAAGAGACTTCCAGCTGGTCTTTGATGTTGAGCTCGACGTGATGTAGTGACGGCCTCAAAAGCGAGAAATCCTCCGAGGAGAGGGTTTTCAATACATGGTTGCGAAGAAGGGATTGGGGCATGGCTCTCTCTCCCATGCGGGCAAGAGCACGTACCTCTTACTGTCGGCTGCGTCCGACGCGCTGGCGGCCGATGTGGGAAGCATAGCCTTCAAATGTGCGGATGGCAAAGAGTCCGTGCCTGGCGAAAGGCTCGGGGAATGTCGGCTTGAGTCCCGTAGGTGGTGGGCGCTTCTTATGACTTATGAGGCCGGTCACGAATGTCCGGAACCGGCCTAAGCAGATCGGCAGGTTTCGAGCATCGAGTTGGCAAAAGCAGTCGTTCAGCTCACGTGATGAGTTTCGGGCGCCGTCGCCTTGCGCTTACCGACATTGTGCTTCACCCGTTCCGGCCCTCTTCTTAAGCGCAGTAACTTTGAAACAAATCCTGCCGGCAGGCGTTCCAGCATGGCGGGCGGCGTTGCCGGAGGACCCAATGCCCGACGAATACAATGACATCGTCATCCCCCAAGACCACGATGCATCGCCACTTCGGGAGGAGGAGTATTTCGTCCTCTGCCCGGCGTGCGGCCAAGCGTTCGACATCAGGTGTATGGCAGAGGCGCTTCATCACAACGAGCTAGGCCACGAGCCATACGACCTCGACTCGTAGTCGGCAGTGATCGACGACCGTCGATGAGCGTTTGGAGATGTCCCTTCAGGCCTCTATACGAGCCGGGTCGAGACCAGCACCGAGGGTAAGCTCTCGCTCATCTGGCCGGTCGCGTTGCCGACCGATCGGCCTGACGAATCCCTGTCGCGAGGGCGGATCTTCGCCGGCACGCTATGTCTTGACGATACCTTGCGGGCTTTCAGCAACGACTTGATGCCGTTGTGGTCGTCGTCGATGCGGCCGCGGCCGACCGAAAGCTTCGACAACGTATGCACCGCATGCGATAGTTGTTGTTCATCCAGGGCGACGGCGCCTACTCCACCGCAACTATGTCGCCCAGTTCTGTCACGACGCTCCGAAGCAGACCTGCTCCCGGCATCGGGTGCCGGGACCAACATGTGATCTCCATAATGCGTAAGAGCCGGAGGCCCATCGCCGGCGACAAGGCGCTCATTGCAGAGAAAGGTTAACGATCGATCGGATGCCCGCGTGCCTTCACGCGCAATGTTGCTGGGCGCCTCCTTCGACAGCGCGCTCATGCGACACGTCCTGGCCGCGCGCGCCGCCTGTTGCCGAGAGCGACGATCGCGACTGCGCGAACGGCTGGACGGCAGGTGAAGCGGGGCCGCGATAGGCGCACATCGGACTTGCTTCACCGGTAGTCCGAAGACGCCATCGACGCTATCTGACCGAAAGCAAACAGAAGCTGGGCGTGCCCCACTGAAAGCACAAGCAAGCGCAAACGTTCCGGGACTGATGCTCGGCTGGCGGCAACTTGCTCGCCAGCCGAGTTTATCTTAGCCGGTGGTCGGGGGAGACCAGCCAGCCACACACTGGTGATTCCAAACCCGAGCCGATGTGCCAATCAGCAACCTTCGTCGGTCTTTTTCACCTGGCCCGGCGCGGCGGTATTGGCTGTCGTGTCCTGCTGACCAGGCGCCGCCTGCTGGGCGCTGCCAGTCTGCTGGCCCGGCGCGCAGTCTCTGGCCGAGTTCGGATTTGTGGTGCCGCTGGTGGTGGTCGTGTCGGTGCCCTGGTCGCCGGACATGTTGGTCCCGCCGCTCGTCGTGCCGGTGCCCTGACCCTTCGTACTGGGCATGGTTGTGGTGGTCGAGGTTCCGGTCATCGAGGTTCCGCTCGTCGAGGTTCCGCTGGTCGTCTGGGCAAAGGAAAGCCCTGCCGACACTGCCAGCACGGCCGAAGCCAAAAGGATGCGTTTCATCTTCTTTCTCCTGTCTGAATGCGCGGGATGCGCCTGGCAAATCGAACAGGCAGACAGAAGGAGTGTTCCCCGATGAAGTTCAACTTTTGTAACTCTGGTCCTAGGTCAGCCTCAGGATGACGGGCGTATATTAGAGGCCTCTTGAAGAAGACGCTGCCCGCACCAGAATCCATGGCATGGCTCGGGGAATAGGCATTGGTGACCAGGTGGCGATTACTGCCACGGTTCGAAGGCGGATAACAGAGGACCGCGTAACCGTCTCTTTCCCAGGTTACGACTTCCCACATTCCATGATCGACCACACCAAGGTGAACCGAGGCCAGCAAATCGACCTGAAAGGTGAGGTCACGCGCATCGACGAGGACACCGTGACGATCGACCTCGGGCCGCTGGTCACGGTCGACCGTGGCAAGGTCCGGCTAATGGAGAAATATCGGCCGCCAAAACGACGAAAGGCACTTGTCGTTGCCCCGGATTAGAACCGACAACATCGCGACAGGCTATGAGGGCAGGCCGCATGACGGGCCGGTAGAGGACGAGTCGAAGCACTTGGTCTACTGCCCAGTCTGCGGCCAAACGTTCGACGCGCGCGATCTTGGACAGGTCTTCCACCACGCTGAGCCGCAGCACCAGCCGCTTCCGGTCGAGCAATAGTCCAGCTAGTTGAGCTCCGGCGGCAAACCGACGTTGAGACCCTTCAGCGCGCCAGCGACGTACGTTGGATGAGAAAAAGGGTGCTGCGTGCACCGCGCCTTTTCCCCGCGCGCCGATGCTCCACCTGGACCGCAAAAAAGTCCCGCCGCACTGCCAGAACGGCGGGACCGATCAAACGCTTTTCACCAGGCGGGGGGATGCGGGGGGTGGGCTTGCCAAGTGAGCGCGGACCGTAACCAACCCTAAGCGCAACAGCGGCAACGCGTCCACCAACCGCCGGTTGGAGCGACAGGACGATTGAGCCGCCGGCAGGTCAGGTCATCCCGGGTCGCTATCGCTCGCAACCAGACGGTAGCGGAAATTGTTGCGGATGTGGTCGTTGAAATAGCGGCCCTTGGCGAACGCGGCCCGGAACGCGGCAAAGGTTTCCGGCGGTACCCCCTCAAACTCGTACCGTTTACCGCTGGCGACGAACCACACCGAGAGGGTCCTTCTATCCAGATCATATTCCATCTTGCGGATCGAAGTAGATGGCATGAGCACCACAGGCCGAGGCCCGCGCCCTTGCGGGGAGCGCGGGCCGATCGGGATACCGATCTGCAGCAATACCTGGAGGGGGAGGATTCGCTGCGTGCACCGAACTTTCACGGCGGTCCCGTGTTCCCAATCGAGATACACAAAAAGCTAGCTGCACCTTTCGGCATCACGCGGACGTTGGATTTCTGAGAAAGCGCGAGCGTCAATACTAACTTCTGGTGATGGAATTTTCCCGTGAGATAGGCACGCTCCACGGCGAAAGGAGTGCCCCGCCATGACCGTCCTCGCCTACAACCTTGCCAATGACATCAAAGGATCGTGGAGGGTCGTCTTCGTGCCGGACGAACTGCATCTGTACGTGGAATTCAGCCAGCCAGACGCCGACACAAACCCGGTTGATTGGATGAGCGTTGATGATTTCCTTGCATGGCGGCCGAAAGGCGCACTCCACAAGCGAGCGCGCGACAGCTTGGTTTCGCTCATTTGCAAGGCGTTGACAGGGCGATTAGACAAGGGAGAACCCGCGCCGAGATCGAGTGCGAGCGCCGCGAGTGGGCCTAGGGCCCCACAGGCCAGTGCGACCCCGCCGCCGGCAAACCGCGGCGGGCGGGTGCCTCGGGGACACGATGGTAGATTGCTAATGCGTTCGCGCGTGTGGCCTTAAGTCGCAAACTATTGGCTTCAGAAGCAGGGCGTAGGGCTTCATTGATGGTGCTACCAACACCATATGGTGACCCATAGCCCTCCAAAACGAGAGAAGCTCGTCCCGACGGGTCGCACTGCGGCCGTCAGCTGGTAATTGCTACGAACTAGGAAACCATCATGCCTGAAAATATCAGACCAACTTCGAGAGACGTCCCCCTCATTCAGCTAGGCCTCTATCAGTGCCGCTTCCCGGTGAGCGAAGACGCTTCTGTACCTGGCGGTTATCGTTTTTGTGCTGGGCCAACTTCGCCGGATCGCGTCTACTGCGATCACCACCACAACATTGTGACGGCCGTGGACCCTCGTCGAGCCCGTTCGGGTCTTCACCTCGCTCAACGACGCGCCGCGTAAGCCTGACTGGCGGCGGCCTCCCGGCCAGGCGCTATGCGCTCCAAGGCCTTGGCTACGACGTTGCCGTCGGCTCGGTCTGGCCCATCCTGCCTTATGCCGTCTTCGCCGATGTATCCCCCGTCGCCCGATTGAGAACGACGACTTCTCGCCGAGCCTTTCAGCTCGCTACTCGCACAAACGCGTCGGCTCCAAAGGTTTGTCTGTCAGCACATCTTCAATGTGCCCGCGCCTGAAGCCCCAACATCTTCTGCGACCAAACCGCGTACCTGGCACCGCCGATCGGTTGCTGCGGCGGATTTTCGCTGTTCGCAGCTGAACAATGCCTATCAACCTTGTCATCGCACCTAGTCGCACGTAGCGGCCGTTCGAATTCTCATCGCTCGGCGCGATGTTTGGTCCGTCTGGCCAGAAGAGCGGAGCAAGCCATTGACACCCACGAAGTTGCTGATTGGGCAGATCGCTGTCGTATTCGCAATTGTCATTCTTGGCGTGTGGACTGCAACCCAATGGTGCGCCCACATGCTCTCCTATCAGCCGCCACTCGGCGCGCCATGGTTTGTGACAGTCGGCTGGCCGATCTACCAGCCGTGGAAACTGTTCGAATGGTGGTTCCAATTTGACGCCTATGCGCCTGAAGTCTTCGACAAGGCTGGCATACTTGCCGGAGCCAGCGGGTTCCTGGGCTGTGCCGCCGCGATAGCTGGGTCCCTCTGGCGCGCACGGCAGCGGGGGTTGGTCACCACCTATGGGTCCTCACGATGGGCCATGAAGCTGGAAATCGAGAAGGCGGGGCTGTTTCAGCCGGCCGGCGTTTTCCTTGGCGGACTGAATTATCGCTATCTGCGCCATGACGGACCAGAACACGTCATGGCCTTTGCGCCGACACGTTCGGGCAAGGGCGTCGGACTCGTTGTTCCAACCCTTCTTTCCTGGACCGGCTCGGCCGTCATTCACGACATCAAAGGCGAGAACTGGCAGCTGACCTCTGGCTGGAGGTCGAAGTTCTCGCACTGTCTCTTGTTCAATCCGACCGATCCGAGATCGGCGCGGTACAACCCGCTGCTGGAAGTGCGCAAAGGTCCAGATGAGGTCCGCGACGTTCAGAACATCGCCGACATTCTCGTCGATCCGGAAGGCGCGCTGGAGCGGCGGAACCATTGGGAGAAGACCAGTCATTCACTCCTAGTTGGCGCCATCTTGCACGTGCTCTACGCCGAAGAGGAAAAGACACTCGCCCGTGTCGCCACCTTCCTGTCGGACCCGCAACGCTCATTCGCTGCGACACTGCAGCGGATGATGACCACAAACCACCTCGGCACGGTGGACAAGCCCCAGGTCCATCCGGTCGTGGCCTCGGCGGCTCGTGAGGTGCTGAACAAGTCAGAGAACGAGCGCTCAGGCGTTCTCTCGACCGCCATGTCGTTTCTCGGGCTCTATCGTGATCCAACGGTGGCCGCGGCAACATCGGCCTGCGACTGGCGCATTGCCGACCTTGTGGATGCCGAGCGACCGATGTCGCTGTATCTGGTCGTGCCGCCGTCGGATATCTCGCGCACTAAGCCCCTGGTGCGATTGGTGCTCAATCAAATCGGCCGGCGGCTGACCGAGCGCCTGGAGGGCGATCCAAAGAAGAGCCGCAAGCATCAGCTCCTGATGATGCTGGATGAATTTCCGGCGCTCGGTCGGCTCGACTTCTTCGAGACTGCGCTCGCCTTCATGGCAGGCTACGGCATCCGCGCTTATCTGATAGCGCAATCGTTGAACCAAATCTCCAAGGCCTATGGCGAGAACAACGCCATTCTCGACAATTGCCACGTGCGGATTGCCTTTTCCTCAAATGACGAGCGCACGGCCAAACGCATCTCGGACGCGCTCGGTACCGCGACGGAACTCAGATCGATGCGCAACTATGCCGGCCATCGGTTGGCGCCCTGGTTGTCCCACGTCATGGTAAGCCGCCAAGAGACTGCTCGCCCCCTGCTGACGCCGGGTGAGGTGATGCAGTTGCCGCAGGCTGACGAACTAATCCTGGTTTCGGGATTGCCGCCGATTCGCGCCAAGAAGTTGCGTTATTACCAGGATCCGAATTTCACGGAGCGAGTGCTGCCTTCGCCGGTGCTGCGCGACGGTGCCTACGCGGATCGGCCCACGTCGCGCCCGGACGATTGGAGCGGACAGGTGCGCAGCGTGGATCGGCGTCTTGCTGGCGATGACGACAGTGCCGGCGCGGCAATCGAAGACGGAGGTGTCCAGCAGCAGCGCCATCCGGGCCTGCGCGAAGAACGGACCCTCGTCGTCCAGGAGCCTGATCAGGGCGATCTGTTCACGCCCGCAGACGATGACTGCGAGACGCTCGCCGACAAGCGCGTCATGGATCGGATTTCCACCGCCGCACGTGCGTACGGCCTCAACGAGGGAATGGGCGACGACAAGGACATCGTGCCCGGCTTCTGAACGGCGCGCCATACGCGGGCGCATCTCAGCGTAGATAACGGCCGTAAGCGATTTCGAGGATCTCGACGATGCTCGTTCCCGTCGCCGGTGCATCAGCGCCGGTCAGAGGGAACGAGCAGCATGAAGTCCCACCGCATTCGTCACCAGTTTTTGCTTGAACCCGAGTTGAGCGAGAAGCTGGAGAACCTCAGCCGCAATCCATCGACCACCAAATCGGCCATTGTGGCGCACGCGGTCGAGACCTTTATCGAGCAGCGTGGGGAGAATGAACTCGACCAGCGCTACGGCAAGAGGCTCGACCGTCTTTCCCGCGACCTCGGACATGTCAGGCGCGATGTCGAGATGATCCTGGAGAGCCTGGCGCTCTTCATCCGCTTTTCGATCACGCTTCATGCTCACACGCCGGTGCCGGACAGGGCCACGCAAGCGATTGCCCAGGAGCGCTTCGACAAATTCGTTGAACAGGTCGGCCGCCAAATCGCTTCCGGGAAACGGTCACTTGGCACCGACGATCGCAGGGGAGGGGAAGGATGAGTTCTCATCCAGAAGCCGACCATCGCCGCCGCGTCATGCTGCGCACCGCCATGGGTCCGGCGATCACCGAAGCCCTTGCCGATCCGACCGTCATTGAGGTGATGGTCAATCCCGACGGTGCGCTGCGGCTCGACCGGTTGGGTGAAGGCCGGGCCGACACCGGCGTGCACATGCATCCTTCTGAGGCCGAACGCATCATCCGCCTGGTCGCCTCCCACGTGCGCGCCGAGGCGCATGCTGACAATCCGATTGTCAGCGCCGAATTGCCATCGGGCGAGCGCTTCGAGGGTCTGCTGCCGCCTGTCGTGCTGGGGCCATGCTTCGCCATCCGAAAGCCTGCGGCGAAACTCTACACGTTGGCCGACTATGTCGCCGACCGGGTCATGCTGCCGCTGCAGGCCGACGCGCTGAAGAAGGCGGTCCGCGAGCGGCGCAACATCCTGGTCGCCGGCGGCACGTCGTCGGGCAAGACAACACTTGCCAATGCGCTGCTGGCACAAGCCGCCGATTGCGACGAGCGGGTGATCCTGATCGAGGACACGCGCGAACTGCAATGCGCGGCGAAGGATTGCGTTGCCTTGAGGACGAGGCGGGGGTCGGTCACGCTCGCCGATCTCGTGCGCTCGACCCTGCGGCTCAGACCCGACCGCATCATCGTGGGCGAAGTCAGGGGCGCGGAAGCCCTGGACATGCTGAAGGCATGGAACACCGGGCATCCCGGCGGCATCGCGACGGTTCACGCCAATTCGGCGCGCTCCGCTCTCTACCGTATCGAGCAGCTCGCCCAGGAAGCCGTCGTCACCGTTCCCCGCCGCCTCATCGCTGATGCGGTAGATCTGATCGTCTTCATCGCTGGGCGCGGATCCTCGCGCCGCATTGACGCGATCGCTGAGGTCACCGGTCTCGACAGCAGCGGTGATTACGCCGTCACCCCGCTCACGCTTCCGCAACTCCAGCAGTTTTGAAAGGTCACCTCATGCTCAAGAAGCTTCGCTTCCTTTCGTCCACCGCGCTCGCGTTTCTTCTCACCGTCCCGGCCCACGCAGCGGGCTCCGGCATGCCTTGGGAACAGCCGCTGCAGCAGATCCTTGAGTCGGTGCAGGGACCGGTCGCCAAAATCGTCGCGGTGATCATCATCATCACCACCGGCCTGACCCTTGCTTTCGGTGACACGGCAGGCGGTTTTCGCCGGCTGATCCAGATTGTCTTCGGCCTGTCGATCGCCTTCGCGGCATCGAGCTTCTTTCTCTCCTTCTTCTCCTTCGGCGGCGGGGCACTCGTTTGATGGCCACCGGAGAGCAGCATATCGAGGGTTTCGAAGTCCCCGTTCACAGGGCATTGACTGAGCCGATCCTGCTGGGCGGCGCGCCGCGAGCGGTGGCGATCCTCAACGGCACGGTGGCCGCGGCAATAGGCCTTGGCCTGCAGCAGTGGATCGCCGGACTGGCGCTCTGGATCGCCGGCCACACCCTCGCGGTCTTTGCCGCTCGCCGCGATCCGGACTTCGCCAGCGTGCTTGTCCGTCATCTTCGCCTGAAGGGGTGGCTTGCATGCTGAACCTGTCGGAGTATCGCGGCAAAGCCGATCGGCTTGCCGACCATCTGCCCTGGGCCGCTTTGGTCGCGCCCGGCATCGTGCTCAATAAAGACAGTAGCTTCCAGCGAACCTTCCGGTTCCGTGGCCCCGACCTTGAAAGCGCGACCGAAGCCGAGTTGGTCGGCATCTGCGCACGAGCTAACAATGCGCTACGAAGGTTGGGCTCCGGATGGGGGTTGTTTTTCGAGGCCGAGCGCGTTGAAGCGCTGGGCTATCCGAGCTCGGCTTTTCCCGATGCTGCCTCATGGCTGGTCGACGAGGAACGGCGCGCGGCCTTCGAGGGCAAGGTCGCGCACTTCGAGAGTCGCTATCATCTGACCTTGGTCTTCATGCCGGCGCCAGATGGCCAGGCGCGGGCGGAAAGCGCACTGGTCGACTCGCATCACTCGGGAGGGGCTAGAGACTGGCGCCAGGAGCTGGCGTGGTTTCGCGACGAGACCGACCGCGTCCTGGATTTGCTGTCCGGCTTCATGCCGGAAGTGCGCGCCCTCGATGATGCCGAGACGCTAACCTATCTGCACGGCACAATCTCGACCTACCGCCATCCGGTCGCCATGCCGGAAACGCCAATGTATCTCGACGGTGTTCTGGTTGACGCGCCGCTTACCGGCGGCCTGGAGCCGATGCTGGGTGAGCAGCATCTGTGCACCTTCACCATCCTTGGTTTCCCTAACGTCACCCGGCCAGGGATCCTCGACGCGCTCAACCATCAGGATTTCGCCTACCGCTGGATGACGCGCTTCATCCCGCTCGACAAGACGGAAGCCACAAAGACACTGACCCGGTTGCGCCGTCAGTGGTTTGCCAAGCGCAAATCGGTCGCAGCCATCCTGCGCGAGGTCGTGACCAACGAACCCGTCCCTCTCGTCGATAGTGACGCCGACAACAAGGCGCTCGATGCGGATGCCGCCCTTCAGGCATTGGGCGGCGATCACGTCGGCTTCGGCTATCTCACCACAACGGTGACGGTATGGGACCAGGACCGACAGGCCGCCGCGGAAAAGCTCCGAGCGGTTGAGCGCATAGTCAATGGGCTCGGCTTCACCACGATCCGTGAAAGCATCAATGCGGTCGAGGCGTGGCTCGGCTCGTTGCCCGGTCATGTCTACGCTAACGTTCGCCAGCCGCTCGTTCACACGCTGAATCTTGCCCATGTCATGCCGCTGTCGTCGGCGTGGGCCGGTCCGGTGGATAACGAGCATCTCACCAACGTGACTGGGACCGAATCCCCGCCGCTTCTCTTCGCAGAGACCAACGGGTCGACACCTTTTCGGCTTTCCACCCACGTCGGCGATGTCGGCCACATGCTGGTCGTTGGTCCGACCGGTGCCGGCAAGTCGGTTCTGCTTGCGCTAGTCGCTCTGCACTTTCGACGCTATGCCGGGGCGCAGGTCTATGTCTTCGACAAGGGCAATTCGGCTCGTGCGGCAACACTGGCCATGGGCGGAGAACACCACGCTCTGGGCGCGGATGGTGCGCTTGCCTTCCAGCCACTGAGCAATATCGGCGACCAGGCTACTCGCAGCTGGGCGGCGGAATGGATCGCCGGCCTCGTTGCCCATGAGAATGTCACCGTTACGCCGGAGGTAAAGGAGGCGATCTGGTCGGCACTCATCAGCCTTGCCACTGCGCCGGCGCAGGAACGCACGCTGACGGGCCTGTCGGTTCTGCTTCAGTCCAATGGGCTCAAGGCCGCGTTGATGCCCTACACGCTCGACGGTCCCTTCGGCCGGCTGCTCGATGCCGATGAAGATCGGCTGGCTTTGTCGGATGTGCAGTGTTTCGAGACCGAAGAGCTGATGCACCAGGAAGGCGCCGTGCTGCCGGTGCTCACCTATCTCTTCCATCGCCTCGAGGAGCGGCTCGACGGCCGGCCAACACTGCTCATGCTCGACGAGGCCTGGGTCTATCTCGACAACCCGCTCTTTGCCGCCCGCATCCGCGAATGGCTGAAGGTGCTGCGAAAGAAGAACGTCTCCGTCATTTTCGCCACGCAGTCACTTGCAGACATCGCTGGCTCTTCCATCGCGCCGGCGATCATCGAGAGCTGCCCACAGCGCATTTTTCTCCCCAATGACCGTGCCGTGGAACCGCAGGCGCGGGCAGCCTATGAGCACTTCGGCCTGAACGAGCGGCAGATCGAATTGGTCGCCCGTGCCACACCGAAGCGTCAGTATTATCTGCAGTCGCGCCGCGGCAACCGCCTCTTCGAGCTCGGGCTCGGCCCGATCGCTCTTGCGCTCTGCGGCGCCTCTGATCCGGCCACGCAAGCTTTGATCGACAGCATCCTGTCAGAGCACGGGCAGGACAGCTTTGCTTCCCGGTTCCTGAGTGCGCGCGGCCTCGATTGGGCTGCCGAGCTTCTCCAGCAATTCCCTCAACCAGACAAGGAGCAATCGTGATGATGCGGCGCCGCCTTCTCACCAGCCTGATCACCGTTTCCCTAATCGCAAAACCGATGGCCGACTACGTCCAGCCGGCCCACGCCCTAATCGTGTTCGATCCGTCGAATTATGCGCAGAACGTGCTGACAGCGGCACGTTCCCTGGAGCAGATAAACAACCAGATCCAGTCGCTCCAGAACCAGGCGACGATGCTGCAGAACATGGCGCGCAACCTTCAGCGCCTGGATTTTTCTTCCGTCGGCCGGCTCACAGGTTCGCTCCAACGGATCGACGGCCTGATGACCCAGGCCAGCGGCCTGAGCTTCGATCTCGACAAGCTTCAGAACCAGTGGCGTGTGCAATATCCGGAAAGCTACGACGCCACAATCAAGGTCAGCGATGTGGCGAGCGCCGCGCGCGAGCGCTGGCAAAACGCCATGCAGGCGTTCCGCCAAACCATGAGCGCGCAGTCGCAGATCGTGGAGAACGTGCGGGCCGACGGCGACCTGCTTACCGATCTCGTCAACCGCAGTCAGGGCGCGGCAGGTGCCCTTGAGGCAAGCCAGGCCACCAATCAGCTGATCGCGCTTTCGACCAAGCAGCAGATCCAGATCCAGACGCTGCTCGCGACCCAGTTCCGGGCTGAAGCCGAAGATGCTGCCCGCAAGGCGCAGTCCGAGGAAGCCGCCCGCGAGACGACGAAGCGTTTCCTGGGCACCGGTACGGCCTATCCCGGCAACTGATCGGCAGTTCTTCAAGACAACGAGGAAGGCGGCGACATGAATGACCTCGGCGTCATTGATCGCTTCATGGAGACTTTTACCCGCTATATTGATAGCGGGTTCGGTCTGCTTTCGGGCGACGTCGCCTTTCTCACCACCATCCTGATCGGCATCGACATCACGCTGGCAGGCCTGGTCTGGGCGTTCGGCGGCGAGCCCAATGTTCTTGGCCGGCTTGTCCGAAAAGTGCTCTATGTCAGCGCCTTCGCCTTCATCCTGAACAATTTTAAGAACCTCGCCGACATCATCTACCATTCCTTTGCCGGGCTCGGCATCAACGCATCGGCCGGCAATCTGTCCGCCGACAGTCTCCTGCGGCCAGGCCGCATTGCCGCGGCCGGCTTCGAGGGCGCCTGGCCGCTGCTCAATCAAGCGAGCCAGCTAGTCGGCTTCCCCGAGATCTTTGGCAACGCGCTGACCATCTTCGTGCTGCTTCTCGCCTGGTTCCTGGTCCTCATCGCCTTCTTCATCCTTTCCATCCAGCTTTTCATCACCATCCTGGAGTTCAAGCTCACCACATTGGCCGGTTTTGTTCTGGTGCCCTTCGCGCTCTGGAATCGCTCGGCGTTTCTGGCCGAGCGCGTGCTCGGCAATGTGATCTCGTCGGGCATTAAGGTGATGGTGCTTGCTGTCATCGTCGGCATCGGCTCCACGCTCTTCGGCGAGTTCGCTTCCGCGCTGCAAGGCAAGGAGCCGGACTTGGCCGCGGCCATGTCACAGGTACTGGGTGCGTTGGCGCTGCTTGGGCTCGGCATTTTCGGGCCGGGAATTGCCTCGGGTCTTGTCTCGGGCGCGCCGCAGCTTGGCGCGGGAGCCGCACTCGGAACCACCGCGGCGGCCGCCGGATCAACGCTCGTTGCCGGAGGTGCGGCGCTTGCCGGCGCGCGCATGGCAACCGGCGGCGGTCTCGCCGCCGTTCGAGCCGGCACGGCCATGGGATCGGCTGCTTCCACAGCTTGGCAGATGGGGCGTGCAACATCGCCCGAGTCCGGCCTCTCCGGCGTAGCTGCTGGACTGCAGGGCGTTGCCGGCGCAGCTGGCGGCGCCGCGATGCGGGGAATGCGATCTGCAACAGAACCATTCCGGCGCAGCGCCGATGCCGGCCGCGATGCCGCCTGGACCGCGGCGGGCGGCACGCCGACCGCATCAATGATCGGAAACCCTGCCGCGTCAGGTGCCAATGCCGCGCCGGCGTGGGCGAGGCGCTTGCGTTCCGAACAGACCGCGCGCGCCCATCGCCACGCCGCCACGCAGGCCGTCCGCGATGGCGATCGGGGTGGAAGCGGCGCCAACCCCTCTCTCAACGATAAGGAAGACTAGATGCTCTTCAAGCGACCAGTTCAACGTTACGGGAAGACGCCCCACCCCGTCACACCATACCAGAAGGCCGCCCAACTTTGGGACGAGCGCATCGGCACTGCGCGCGTGCAGGCAAGGAACTGGCGCCTGATGGCCTTTGGCTGCCTCGCTCTGGCCACCGGGCTCTCTGGTGGACTCTTGTGGCAGTCGATGCAGGGCCGCGTTGTGCCTTATGTTGTCGAGGTCGACCGCTTCGGTGAGACACGGGCTGTCGCGCCGGCAATCCAAACCTACGAGCCCACCGATGCGCAGATCGCCTGGCATCTCGGCCGCTTCATCCAGAATGTCCGCTCTGTTTCCACCGATGCGGTGCTAGTGCGGCAGAATTGGCTGTCGGCCTACGACTTTGCCACCGACCGTGGAGCCCTCTTTCTCAACGAGTACGCTAAGGCCAACGACCCGTTCGGCAAGATCGGGACGCGCAGCGTCTCGGTGCAGGTGACGAGCGTGGTTCGAGCGTCCGACAGCTCCTATCAAGTCAAATGGACCGAGCAGGTCTTTGAGCGCGGCAGCCTCGCCAGCACAACGCGTTGGACCGGGATCCTCACCATTGTGATCCGGCCACCGAACAATACCGATCAGCTGCGCAAAAACCCGCTCGGCGTCTTCATCAACGCAATCGACTGGTCGCGCGAGCTCGACAGTGCCGCGCAAACTTCCGTTCCCCCAAAGGAGCCCGCCAATGATAAATAGACTCTCGTCTCTCCGCACTGCGCTGATCCTGTCGGCGTCGGCTGCGGTCATTTCCGCCTGTGCCTCGAAGCCGGTGCCGCCGCCGCAGATTTCCTATGACCATGCTGACTTCAAGCCGGCCGCGATTGAGAAGGCGCCGGGGAAGCCCGTCAAAGTCGTGGAAGTGCCGAAACCGCTGCCGCTGCCTGGCCAGTTGCAGCCCGAGCCGGGCAAGGCTGCTGAAGACAAGCGCTCGCCTGAAGAACGTGTCGCCGATGCCAACAAGGCGGCGACGCAGCAACCCACCAAATATGGCTATGTGAATGCGGTGCAGGTTTACCCCTTTGCCGAAGGCGCGCTCTACCAGCTCTATGCCGCACCGGAGCGCGTCAGCGATATCGCTCTGCAGTCAGGCGAGAAACTCCAATCCGTGTCGGCCGGCGATACAGTGCGCTGGGTAATTGGCGACACCGTCAGTGGCTCCGGCGATGACCAGCGCACCCATGTGCTGGTGAAGCCCTTCGCGCCAGGACTTGCCACCAATCTGGTGATCACCACGGACCGGCGAAGCTATCACCTGCAGCTTCAAAGCACGGATAAGACCGCCATGGCAGCCATCTCCTGGACTTACAGCGAGGACCAGATCATCGCGCTACGCCGGCGCAATGCGCAGGCCGACGCCGCTATGCCAGTGGCGTCGAATGTGGCTCTCGAAAATATTCGCTTCCGCTATTCGATTACCGGCGACATGCCGCCCTGGAGGCCGACGCGCGCGTTCGATGATGGCAGCAAGGTCTACATCGAGTTCCCGCGCCGCATCGATCAGGGCGAGGCCCCACCGCTCTTCATCGTCGGTGCTGACGGGGACAACCAGCTCGTCAACTACCGCATACGGGGCAACTATTACATCGTCGATCGCCTCTTCGCCGCGGCCGAACTGCGCCTCGGCGCCAAGCAGCAGCAGGTGGTGCGCATCACGAGGACCGACGGCAGGCAAGCGCCGCGGCGGATATTGCTCTTTTCGCGTTCCAGCAGGTGAGGGACGGCCCATGACGGATACTTCCCGCTCCGATGCTTCACCGAAACTCGATCCAGAACAGCTGCAGCTGCGGGCCTCGCCTCGCCGCGCTGTGCGCTTCAAGCGCGGCATTATTGTCGCCATTGCTGCTGTTGGTTCCGGGACCGTTCTAGGCGTCACCATGATGGCGCTGCAGGGACCGGCGCTGCGCATCAAAGAGCAGGCTGAAGAGCTTTACAACACTGAGCGGAAGCCAACCGCGGAGGCAATTGAAAGGCTGCCTAAAGACTATTCCGGGATCAAGCCCAAGCCTCCGGTGCTTGGACCACCGCTGCCCGGCGACCTCGGCCGCCCCATCCTTGAGCACCAACGCCAGCTGGGCATCGCGCCGGGCCAGGAGGTTTCGGCGGAGGAGCAGCGCCTTGCACAGCAGGCGATCGAGGCGCGCGAATCGCAAGTCTTCTTCCGGATCGAAAATCGACCCCGGCAAGCGGATGCCGCCGGCAACGGGCAGGGCGGGCGTCCACCCTTTGAGGCAACGGCTCCACAATCGGACGCCGCACGCGATTCAGCTTCCGTAGCACCGGCCGAGGGCGACCAAAACAATCAACAGCGAAAGCTCGATTTTGTCAGCCAGCGGAACACAAGTGGAATCTACAATCTGCATGCACTGCAGACGCCGGCTTCGCCCTATCAGCTGATGGCCGGCAGCGTCATCGCAGCGAGCCTGATCACTGGCATCAATTCCGACTTGCCCGGCCTCGTGGTCGCACAGGTCACCGAGAATGTGCACGACACAGTCACCGGCAGCACCTTGCTCATTCCGCAAGGCTCTCGCCTGATTGGCACATATGACAACGTTGTTGCCTTTGGACAAAGGCGCGCGCTGCTGGTCTGGCAACGGATACTGCTGCCCGACGGCTCTTCGATCGAAATCGACAATCTGCCGGCGACGGACACCGCCGGCTATGCCGGGCTTGAGGACAAGGTGGATTTCCACACCTGGCAGCTGATGAAAGGCGTTGCGCTGGCCACGTTGCTGGGGGTCGGCACGGAGCTGAGCCTCGGGCAAGACGAAAGCGACCTGGTCAAAGCAATCCGCGAATCCGCTCAGCAGAACGTTAGTCAAGCTGGCCAGCGCATCACCGAGAAGAACCTCAATATTCAGCCCACGATCACCGTCCGCCCTGGTTGGCCACTGCGCGTCATCGTGCACAAGGATCTTGTGCTACGGCCGTACCCGAATTGACTGGAGTCATCATGACCACTCTGAAACTCGGCAAACTTCCGGATCGGACACCTTCGAAGATCACCATAAGCGTAAGTGCAGACCTGAACCAAGCACTGAAGGATTATGCGGCGCTTTATCGTCAGACCTATGGCGAGTCCGAATCGGTAGCGGAACTGATCCCGTTCATGCTGGCGGAGTTCCTGGAGAGCGATCGAGCGTTTGCCAAGGCCAGAAAGGAAGGGCTCCCTGTCGTCGACAAGTCAGAGAAATCGCGGCGGCAGCCAATTTCAGGGTCCGAATAAGTGACAGCGACCAGTGAGTCCGAGGGGGCACCTTTCTAGGCGGGCAAATGCATTGAAGCAATTTGCCGGCGGCAAGCCGAAACACAGGGCACAATAGACGAGCTGATCTGCCCCGAACCAATGCCGGCTCTGCGCCTCACTGGCGACATTGGGGCGAGCCGCTCAGCACCTAAAACCAGACGTCCGATGTTCCGCGACAACCGAGTATCGAACCGGAGCGTTTCAAGGCATGATCGTCGGCATGCAAGCATTTTTGTCTTGATCGTACAGCTCCAGTTCAGCGGCACGGTGCCGATGATCGACATTCGTGCTTAGGCGGAATGGCTCGCCAAGTAATGACCGGCAGTTTCGTTGCGGAAATGTTCTCGCCTCGCTATATTCCAATGACATCGGCGAACTCCGCGTAAGCGATGTGATTCGACCGGGTTTACCGCTTGTGAGGGTCGAATGGAGCATGTGTTTGTAGCCGATACGAATCTCTTCTTCGAGTGCAAGCGCCTGGAAGAGATTCCCTGGCTCGACCTCGCGGTGGACCCGATTGTGATCGCATTAACCAAGCCCGTTTTGGCGGAGATCGACAAGCACAAGAAGGGTGCCGGCAGAACGCGCAAGCGGGCGATCGAGATTTCGGTGCGCATACGTGGAATGCTTGCGACCCTTCCGCCGGAAGTCGTTATCCAGGAAGCTGGACCGCGTGTCGTGCTCCGGCTCATGCCTATCATCCAGCCCGCCCCAGACCTCGCCAGCTCACTTGACTACAGCATCAACGACGACCGGATTGTCGGGACTGTCGCCACCCTTTCGAAGGATGAGACATTCGCCTCCGTCTCAATGCTGACAGATGACAGTGTCGCGGCATCCACTGCGCAGGGCATCGGCGTTTCCTTCTTTCTGATCCCGGGGAGTTGGAAGCGACCGCCGGAAGAGACCACCGAGGCGAAGCGAATCAAGGAACTGGAAAAGGACATTTCGATCTATCGGGCGCAGGAGCCCGTCATTAGCATCGCGAACGCCTCAGGCGAGGCAACAGCGGCCAATGTGGTCCGCCGGGTCGCTTTGGCACTTGAGCCGTCCGAAATTGACCAGCTGATCGGCACGCTGAAAGCGCGGCACCCGGCAAAGGAGGATTTTGCTGCTCCGGAAGCCGAGATTCAGGCCGATGGAACCGAAATTTCCTACGAAGCGCCGGATGCTGAAGCGATTGGAAAATACTCGTCCGAAGCCTACCCGAAATGGATCGACGCGTGTCGCTCAACCTTTGAATCGCTGCACAAGGACCGCACGGAGCCCGAGGCCGAGATAGCCCTAACATTTGGCGTTGCTAACGGCGGCACTCGACCGGCGTCAAAGATGCGCGTGTCGTTTGAGGCTATCGGCAACATCGATTTGAGTCATGACGCACATGATCCGGACGATGACGAGGATCAGAATGACGTCAACGGGCAATCCGCGCTCCCCCCGATTCCCAAGCTGCCCGCACCGCCTGTTGCGCCGACGGTTCGACGAATCGTGAAGCGGCCGCCTGCTGCTTCGAAAGGCGTTGATATCGCTACACTGAGAGTGCCCGGCGGTGGTCTGAGGATCTCCGAACTGGAGAAGGCGTCGCGCGGACTGATGGGCGGTCTTGGTCCCCAATTGGCGGCAATGCGCAGCGCGCAGTCGACGTTCGACAATCTCCACGGCAAAGGAGCGCTCGCAGATCTCGCACGTGGCATTGGGCCTATGTCGGACATCATGAGAATGGCAGAGGAGCATGACCGCCTGCGCAGGTCGCTTATTCAACCCACTGGTCTTGCTAGGCGAACATACATCGATATCCCTACTATCCGGATGCCGCCGATGCCAGAGAAGCATGATCCTGAGGGGTTTTACTACGATCGGTGGCCGAAAAGGAAACCGACCAAGCGTGGCGCTCTGACCTGCGATCTGTTCCGTCATCAGCGCGGCGAGGAATTCTTCGAGGTCGACGTGCTGTTTCCCGACGATGGGGACGTCAGCGGCGCAGTGCGGTGTACCGTCGAGGCCGAGAACCTGACCAAGCCGGCGGAGCTTCTGATACCCGTCAGCCGCAAGGTCGAAGCCTACAGTCTCCTGGCGATCGCAGATGAGATGGTCGAACGCTGTGGCCGTTAGATCGGCCCCTTAGATGATGATCCGCTCGACTTCACGAGGGCCTCATCTCTGATCGTGGATCATAGAGCTGCGTGGTGCGCGTATCGGGTGGTTTGCCATGTCACGCGCTTTGTCGAACGTCTCGCTGTTCTTACTGGGCTGGCGATCCCTCCCTCTATGAACGGCAGCTACCGCACAGCGGCCCCGAAAGCCGTCGGTCTGTAAACGGCCCAATATTTGACATTCTGACATTCAGTCAGACGGTCCCGCAATGCGCCGACGACAATTCTTTCTTTGACATGCCTCAGTTGGCTCCACTTTGCATTCTGTTAGAGCTTCGTCGAAGAACATTCCTACCGCTAACCCAAAGATGATCGTGGAATTTTGCTAGCCACTTTCTTTGACAAGTGGCTTGGCTTCAATCGCTCCGTGAGGATAGGTGCTTTGCTTCAACTTTAGTTGGCGACGCTCTTGATGCCAGATGCGACCGCTGCGTTGTCAGCGGATTGGGTGATGCTGTTGAAAAGGACACACGCACTTTCTTTTTTGCGGAAATTGAACCCTAAGCAGGATTTGTCGTTTGCACATTGCAGTATGCAGTCGGGATATCGAAGCGGAGAGGTCCAATAGGCATTGCCAGAAATTTCCGTTTTTGTGGCGAACACCAAATTCGAGTAGCGCAAATTGCTCTCGACCACTTTTTTTGCGGCCATGATCGACTCTTCGCTTTTGACCAGTAGCGATGCGTCCCCTTTCATGAAACAAGCTCGAAATTTTGTGTTATAAGTAACCGCTAGACACCTGAAGTCGGTATCGCAGGCGGTTTGACACTGCTCAGAACTCACGTTCCTAGTTGGCATATCCGGCAGGTCGTTTCCGATCGCGTCCCACCCTGACACGACAACAAATCCACTATCTGGATCGACCTCTGTCGCAGGAGTTTCTACGGGGACAGTTGCGGCCTGCTCTCGTGACTGGTCAGGAATGATGTCTGAAGACGCAAATGTGCGACCATCCAGCCACGCGCATCTTGTTGCAAGATCGACGGCGGATGAATCATTAAGGCCGACCAACTGAAGCGTCTGAGCAGCAGCGCCAGGCCCGGCTGGTCGCGCTGTCGGGGCAGAACGAGCTGCCAATGATACATTTACGTCTACGCCGTTCACACTCCGCCGAGAGTAACACCACGCTCGGTCCCAGGTTTCGTCGTTCTCATCCTTGAAGTGGTGACCTGTGATTAACTCCCAAGTGGTGCCTTGGAACTCGACGTTCTTGGTGGCGAACTTGTTGAAGTCGACGGTCACCACGTCAGGCCTGGTAGGGACGTCAGCCTGGGGCGCCTGCTCCTGAATTGGCTTTGGAGTTGGAACAGGAATAGGAGGCTCATCTTTTGGGGAGGTGAGATCGCTTGGCTGCTCTATGGTCGGCAAAGCTGCCGGCTCCGGCAGGGTTTTGTCCCCTAGACCAAGATTGATGCCTAGCCCAATCCCGACCGCCGCCACTGCAATGGCTCCGCCAGTCGCCATTCGGCGAAAGGCGGTCGCTCGGGCTGTCTTCTCTTGGGCCGCGGCTTGAGCCTGCAAGGTTGGAATCGCTGACCTTTTGACGGCGAGATCGACGGCTTGCTCAAGCAGGGTGGTGTTATGCCGGACGAGCACTTTTGCGATCCTTCATTGATACCGTCACGAGGTCTGAGACCTCAGGCGGCAAATCCTGGTCGAGGGCCTTGCGAAGAACTTCGGGGTCGTCGGTGAAGAGCGGAACGTAGAGGATCTCTTTGACGATTTTTTCGACAGGCACCTCTACCCGCTTCTCAATCTCTTTCTCTACGGTAACTTCGACCGGTACCTCGACCGTTCGAACCCGCCGCCAGCGCCAACTCAGAAGCATTCTGCGGAGCAGCCTGGAAGTCTTGCTCTCTGAATTGTCCTCTTCTCGGGCGGCAATGCGCTGGAGCGCTAGAGCGACCATTGCCGTAATTGGTCCCGCGAGCGCGGCGATGAGCGCGAGCGAGCCGAACCAAATCACAGAGATTATTCCGGCCTGTGCCTCAGTCACCAGTTCAGGTTTGCTGCCGTACCAGCGTGAGGCAATACGGCGGACCTGATCTGTCCGCGCCATTGGGATCCGCTCCTTGGCCAAGGCGCTGAGGGCTTTGGCAATCTGGTCCTGTCTGACCTGGTTTTGCGCCGAGGTGTTTGCCTTGTTGGCTTCTGCCGCCTGGGCATCTGCGAGCCGTTTGCCCGCTTCATCCAATCGACGCTGCCAAGCCGCGGCATCACTATCGCGCGTTTGCTCCAGAGACGAACGCCTATCGACAAGCTTCTGCCTCTGGTCAGTAGTCATAGGAGGGCTGTTTGCCCGCAAACGATCGAAATTTTCGCGCAGCGCAGCAATCTCTTGATCGAGCGGCTCAATCCGAGTGTCGAACTTGGTGATAATTTTCGTGCGGGGGTTGGCAAGTTTAGCCACTTCCGATTCTAGCCTGCGTGCCGAGTCGCTGTCGCCTGAATCGCGCGCCATCTTGATACGTTCAACAAAGCTGTCGCGTTGGCGCTCAAACTGATCGACAGCGTCTTTAACTTCGCGATCGCGCTGTTGAATCAGCGCCGATCGAACAGCATTTTTCTCATCCACTTGATCGCGAACACGCGAGGCCTCTGGAGTAAGGGCTGTCGTTCCCTCCAATTCCGCATTGGCCTCGGCAATTTGCGACTGAGAGGTCGCACGCGATTTTTCTGCAAGAGAGGTCAGCTGCTCAATTTCGGAACGGGCTTGATCGACCTGATCGGCTCTTCGACCAAGTTCGTCAGCAGAGGCGAGCTTTGTCGCTTCCTGCTCAAGGGCATCAATCTTGTTTACGAGCTCCTCATAACGCAGCTGACGCAATGCGCCTGCCCTCTCCATCCCCATAAAGACAGTTTCGAAAGTGATGCCTGCAAGAACCAGGAGGAAGACCAAGATTATGGGCTTCCAGAGCCAAGACGCGCTGAAAAGCAGTGTAGCTATCGGTATCTTGGTGAGCTCCGCGATTGCCACCATGAGAAAGGGTGCACTGGCGAGCGTCAAATCCATTGCAGTGACAGACTCGCTTGCAGAAAACGCTTGTACGCCTAATGCTACACCTGTCGTAAGACCAATCGCTGCGGCCGCAATCTCTAGGGCCCAGGCACCACGGTAGGTCCACTGGCCATAGCTTGCCAGCTTTTGACTCATCACAGTCTGCATTTTACTCGCCCCCCCGACAGGGCAACATCATGCCTTGATCGCCTGCCAGCATACACTTAACGGTTTTGAAAGTCTGAGTTAAGGCGTCTTCTCTCTATTGTCGCAATAACTTTTTCTGCCCTTCAGATATAGAATACCTCGTCAAAAAATGGGGTTAGCAGACCGCGTCGCCCATGCATGGTCTTCGTTGGATCGGTGTAAGCGGAAAGCCGAACAGGCCGTAGCGCTTACTCCGTTACATTTCAGCTAGCAGAGTGTTTCGCATGGGATCCCATCCTTGTCGCGATCGAGTTTTCCGCCCCATGAGCAGTTTTGCAGGTACCAGTTGGCTTCGTCGCAGGAACCGATCTGCTTGCACGTTCTCCGCGGCTCGCAAGAATAGCCGCTCTGCGCGACCAGCTTACGGCTGATGATGCCCAGCGGGCGACTCGATGGCGCCGCGCCGTCGGCGTGCGCAGCGCGCCATTCCCAGGGTGCCTGAAACGTCCCGGCCCACAGGCCGATCTTTGAGGCTTGGGCTTGCGCCTGCTGCCCCGCATAGGCGCCCTGGCTGTAGTGAGGCCAATCCAGCGCCTGGCCGTGCTTGACCATCCAGGCGGCCACGCCCGCGCCGTCGGCGCGCCGACAATCGCCGACAAAGCGGTGGTAGCGGTCCCACGTCACGAATGTGCATTCGAGCGGCCTCGACGCGGCCAGGAAAGTGTCCAGCGCTTCGGCCGATCGCCGGCCGCAAGGATACTCGGCGCCATTCGCATCGCGGCACAGCTGCCGGCTCTCTGGCGCGTCGATGCCGTTGAAGCGGACGCGCTGGCCGTGGATTTCGATCGTATCGCCGTCAATGACGGAAGCGACACCGGTAAGCGAGGCGGGCGCCGCCCTTCGTGGGCTGGCCTTTGATGCATCGTCGCTACGTTGCGCGCCCGACGGCGCCAGGAAGGCGGCCACCGCCGCCGCTGCCGTAAGACCGAGCATTGCCGGCACGCTCGCAAGTTGGCGCCGCCACAGCTTGGCACCGGTGGGTCTCTGCCACCGATTGGATCGATATTTGCGGTATGGCCTGCTCATCCGCTACGCCGACCAGCCCGGCCATGCGCTGTCGACCATGGGCAGGCCGGCGCAATAGTAATCGTCAAGGAACCGCCCGGTGGACCGGTCGCGGCAGCGCCAGATAACGCTGTAGTTCTGGCCATAGAATTGGTCCCACGCGACGCCATAGGTTTGTGGTGGCGGTGGCCGGTAATATGTTCCGCCTCCATAGCCGTTGTTGGCAGCGACACCCACAGCTGCGCCGCCGACAGCCGCGATCGCTATGCCTGTCGCGACAGCATTGTCGGTTTGCACAAGCCTGGTGCACTTCTCTGCTGTTGCGCCCCTGCGCACTAGAAGGGCCGCTACCCTGCTACGATACTGTTCGTCCGTGCTGCTGGCGAGAACGTGACATAGCGCAACGGTATTCATTGCCGTGAGATCGCTGTCCGACACGACAGTGCTCGTAGAGCAGCCGCTGACGCACAGGGCTGCACTTGCGATGAGTGCTCCAATTTTCATGTGAATTCCCCCAAACAAATATTGGGGCGAGTCCGACCTAGAAGTCCAGAGTTTTGTTTTTCACATTGCTACGATTCACAGCATGCTGCGGCTAGCTGGCATCCACTGCAACCAACCCTTCCGCCGGTCGTTGACTGATGCTGGGTTGATCTCAGCCACTCCAGAACTTGCCCGCTGGCTCAAAACCGGCGGGCTTTTTTTCCGCGACGCCGGAAGGCTCTATCTCGCCGCATGTTGTGGTACATCGGCACGCCGTCATCGGGCCGTGCCGTTGACCAAGGTGGTCCCTCCGCCATGGTCGGCCGGCGCAGCCTTGACCGTCCGCGCGGGCCATCCCAATCAAGCCCGCTGGCTTCGGTCGGCGGCTTTTTATTTGATCCCGGCGCCGTCGGCTTGGATCTAGATCCTCGCCAGTGCCGGATTTGAAGGTAAGCTGCGGCGGTATGATCGCACTTCGCGCGGGACGGACCATTGGTGTGCAGCAAGAGCGCCGAGTTCATTCGGCCAAGATTCTGCACTAGGCCGAGGTAGGTGAAGGCAGATAGCTATCCGGTAATCGCTGAGATATTGGAGATAATGTTCCCCCATGGAGGTGTGTACCAGTATTATAAGTTTCCAAACTTCATGTACGAACGCCGTGGACGAGCTGCTGTGTGCGCTTGCCGTAAATCGCCTCCGCGAGTTCACAGTCGGAGGTTGGCTAGGACCCTAACGCGAGACCTTCAACGGCCCCCTTCGCGATGAACTCCTCAACGAGACGCGGTTCACGTCCCTGGCCCAGGCCCGCGCGAGGCTCAATGTATGGCGCGCCGATTACAATCCTGTTTCATAACACCCATCTGTCTATGTCGTTGAAGTGAATAGGTTTTGCTGATCTGGATGCGATCCCGTGGGGTATTTTGGGTTTTGCCGCGCGC
>NZ_JAMYSW010000030.1:0-33002 GCF_040322135.1 Mesorhizobium sp. M0189 | reverse complement strand
TGCTCCCAAGCCAACAACGACCCTGACCACGAAGCGACAGACATGGTACCCTCCATAACCTGCCGAAGTGAATCAGAAAATCAAATGATCCGCAACTGTAGTACTAGGCGCCCAACCGTAGCAGGCCGAATTGCTGCGCCAGCCGCCACGAAAAGCGCTGCCAGAGTTCTTGCACCCGCGTCATTCGGCTGCCGCTTTGAAGGTTCCGCCTAGGGCCTGCATCAGATCATCGATAATGTCCTGAGGATGCTCAAGTCCCACTGACATTCGCAGTAATCCGCCTGGCGCCTTGGACTTGGCACCCTCGACGGATGCGCGATGCTCAATCAGAGAGTGCGTCCCGCCAAGGCTTGTCGCCCGGGCAACAACCTCGAGGCGGCCAGCCACGGCCATCGCAGCATCGGCTCCGCCTTTGACGATAAAGGATAGCATCGCTCCGTAATGGCTCATTTGCCGCTTAGCGAGATCGTGTCCCGGATCAGTTTGCAGGCCAGGAAAAAGTACTTTTTCGACACGCGGATGAGACGCCAAAGCCTCAGCAACCTTCTGGGCGCCTTCGCAATGCGCGCGCATGCGGACCGACAATGTCTGCAGGCCCCGCAATGCCAGCCAACAGTCGAATGGCGCTGCGACGCTGCCCTTGTGTCTCTGGACCATCCGCAGTGGGCGACCGAGGGGTGACGAGTGCGGGACAATGACGACGCCCGCCATCAAGTCCGAGTGGCCGCCGATGTACTTTGTCGCCGAGTGCATGACCGCGTCCGCCCCAACTTCGAGGGGCCGTTGAAGCACTGGAGTTGCCCACGTGTTGTCCACTACGGCCAAGGCGCCAGCCTCGTGCGCGATTTTGCAGATGGCCGAAATGTCGACAACGCGGATCATCGGGTTTGACGGCGTCTCGACCCAGACGAGGCCAGTCCGCTTCGACGTGACCGCGGCGCGCACGGCATCCAGATCGCGCATATCGACGGCCGCAAAGTCAAAGCGAGACCCAATGTCGGTCTCGTCAATCAGCGAACGAATGCCGAAATACATGTCATCCGGCAGAACGATCCGACCCGTCGACGGATGGCTCTCAAAGACTGCAGCGATTGCAGCCATGCCCGACGCGAAGGCAATGCCATCTTCTCCGCCCTCGAGCGCGGCCATGGCCATTTCGAACGCGTTGCGTGTCGGATTTCCATCCCGGGTGTATTCGAATCCGGAAGGAAACGAGCCGTCGACGCTACGTTGGAACGTCGTGCTGGTGTTCAGCGGCAGGGACACCGCCCCCGTGGAAGCGTCGACAGCTCGGCCGCAATGGATCGCCTTTGTTTCAAAACGCATCGGTCATTTCCTCGCTAACGGGGCAGTTGCACAATTTCAGGCCGGTCATTATATTGACCGTAATAAGTGAGCCGAGGCACTAAGTCAATATAATGACCGATGTTACGACGGGGTTGGATGCCGAGCGGGTGCTTGGCCAAGCGATAGCGGTTCGGATCCGACAATTGAGGCGCGACCAAAACCTGACCCTGGATCGACTGGCAAAACTGAGCGGCTTATCCAAGGGAACCGTCGTCACGCTGGAGCAAGGCAAGGCGAACCCCAGCATCGGCATACTTTGCCGACTGGCGGCGGCGTTTTCGCTTTCGGTGGCCGATTTGTTGAATGACCATCCTTCCACAGTTCGCCTTCCTATTGAGCGGACAGAGACGAGGACGCTTTGGACAAGCGCTAAAGGAAGCTTTGCACAACTTCATTCATCGATCTCGGGACGAACGATGTTCGAACTGTGGAGCTGGGCCATTATGCCGGGCGACGTGTTTTCCGCAGATGCTCATAGTCCGGATACGCGCGAGCTGATCTCGGTGACTCAGGGGTCCCTAAGTGTCGTGGTGGGTACCCACGCAGTAATTTTGAGCCAAGGCGAGAGTGTGCGGCTTGTCACTGACCAACCGCACTCATACGCGGCGGCATCTGATCTGCCTGCCCACTTCTCGATGGCAGTTCTTGAGCGTGGTGGACAGCGAGATCCGGGGCCCTCTTCGCCGGCAACGAAGATGCCCGGGCCCGTTCCGCAAGACACCGCCGCTCGCTAACGACCGCCCATTCGCGACAGGAGATCCACCGTTGTACGTTCCACATTCCCTTCGAGCTTGACCGCTCGAAGGGAGACAAAGGCGTCCTCAATTGCCATGTTGCACGCAAAAATCGAGTCTGGGAGGAAGTTGCCAATGGCGATGAAGTCCTCGTTATCTTCCGTGCGGCCGACGCTTACATCTCGCCGAACTGGTATCCAAGCAAGCATGAATTCCATAAGCAGGTGCCGACGTGGAACTATCTCGTCGTCCACGCCCACGGACGCATGACTGTCCGGGATGATGAGCGCCATGTGCGCCGTAACGTGGCGAAGCTCACTCACATGCATGAAGCCTCGCAGCCTGGCCCCGTGGAAGATGGGCGACGCGCCGAAGGACTTCATTGACACGATGGTTAAAGGCGATCGTCGCCCTGGAAATCGAGATCACCGGCCTGGTTGGTAAATCAAAACTCAGCCAGAACAAAGAGGTGCGCGACCTTCAGAACGCTGGTGAAATGCTGAATGCCCGAGGCGTCAATGGGATGGGAGAAGCGATGCTCGCGGCTGCGGCGGCCAAATCCCAATAGCATCTATCTTGTCCCGACAAGCCGCTGGTGCTGGATTTCCAAGGGGTGACCTTGAGAGACAAATGCTTCGGCTCGCCGGAAACGCGACCAGCACCTGACCACCCGCTATGCGGCAGATGGACAAGAACTCAGGCCGCCATCTCCAGCCAGATCCGCAATGCCGCCGGATCGATGGAAGCTGCTTACCCCGCCAGCCTTTCCGGTCACGTCGCTGCGTCGTCAATACCTCGAACAGCAGCCTGGCGCTTAAACCGAGTTGCGTGTTCGGTATGGCGGCATAGCGGTTTCGAGATCGGAGCCGACTGGCAGCGAACGCCACGCCCCACGGTGGCGATGCCTCGCAGCCAGGTTGGATGACCAAGCAGCCGGGATGTTCTGCAGGCTTGCACCCGCTTCAGATGCGAGACGGGTCAAGACGATCATCCTGCACAACGTCACGCGGCGGTGGGCCGGTTCCGAAAAGGGCCGGCCCCGGCCGTTCATACAAGTGGAGTTGGGGGCGCGGGGCCGGGTCAAGCCTATCGGGTCGGACCCGCCGGGACAGCGCGTACATCATCCTGGCAACGCCAGGCGCTCGTCCGGCGTCATGCGGGCTTCGGCTTGGCGCGCGCAAGGAAGGGCTGTCCTGTTCCGAGATCGCCCGTCGTACCGGCTACGGCCGGCGGGGCCGGGCAAGACAGTGCGTCGCCTGCTTCAATCATACGCATCAACCAGCCCGCGACGCTGTCCCCATACGGGATCCGGCGACCGGCCGTGTGATCTCGCCGGTAGTCGCCGCGGCCCTCTGCATGAAGCCACGGGGTATGCTGACGATCAACCAGGCGAGAAGGGTCGACGTCCTGAAGCAGGGATCACATGAGTTTGCCATGATGCACAGGCTTGCCATGCGCTTCCGCTGCATTTTGCGGGGCCGTGAATTGGACAAGCTCGACACCTGGATCGACGATGCCGTCAACGCCGGGCTCGTCGCCATCACGCGTTTCGCTCGGGTCCTACGTGACATTGACGCCGTTCGCAATGCCATTGAATTACCGTGGAGCAACGGCCAGGCGGAAAGGCAAATCAACCGCCTGAAGACGATCACGATGTACGGCAGAGCGGGCTCCGAACTCCTTAGGGCACGCATGCTGCCACTCAACCGGCCTGATCACCACACAAAGTGAGGAAGAACCTCGTTAAGTGCAAAGCGACATTGCCTCGACAGCGGGTCCCGGAAGGTTTATGCTGCCCAGTGTTACCGCAATCCCGATGGCGATGAGTACCTTCACGAGTGAAGGGATTCCCGCGGCCTTAGAGATGAGTTGTCGAATGGCGCGAGGTCGCACAGAATCGTGTGTTTGATATCGATCAGGATCGCGAGCTATTTCAGGCGCAGAGAGGTCTTGCGCCCGGTGCACAAGTTGCTCCCGGTCCAACGGAAGTGAATGGGGTGGAACTGCTTTGTCGGCCAAATTGTTGACGGAACGTCCGGCGCCCATTGTTGCTACATGTCTGGATTCTTGGGGCAATTTGGATGATGCAATCCACCATCTCACTCCAAAGGGCAGTGGAATCTGGAACAATGTCGCTTTTGTACGCACGACATCCTTCGCGCCCGATTGGCATATTGTCTTTAACTCTGCTTCTCTTTTTGGGCTCCCTGTTGATATCGAGGCGAGCCCAAACAGGATAATTTTTGCAATCGGCGAACCGCCGACGAAAGCTCATCGCGCATTTCATGAAGGGCAGGGGAAAAATACTATCGTCCTGACGTCTGACGCAGAGCTGGCTGCTCGGCAGAATGCAGGGCGCCGATTCGTATTGTCTCCACCTATCACTCGGTCTTGGTCTGTAAACAAGACATATGACCAACTTCTGGTCAGCGAAGTCGTGGACAAGCCGCTTCGGCTCTCATGGATTACCAGTAACATCGCCCTGCTTAAAGGGCATCGATATCGGCTGGCGTTTCTGGAACGGCTGAGAGAGGAGCTCGATTTTGACCTGTTCGGCCGAGGTTTTCGGCTGATTGGAGATAAATGGAACGCACTCGCACCTTACCGTTACAGTATAGCTTTCGAGAATACTCGTGCTGATTACTATTTTACAGAGAAGCTTATGGACTGCTTCGTTGCTGAAACAATGCCGATCTATTACGGCAGCCCGGCAATCACGAGGTTCTTCCCTTCGGACTCAATGGTTCTGATTGACCCAGAGGACAAGAACGTAATCCAAAAAATTCAAGGAATCATCAACTCGGACCTGTGGAAGGAGCGTCGCGGCGCAATACTAGAGGCGAAGGGGTTGGTTCTCGAGAAATACAATACGTTTGCTTATCTCGCGGGCTTCATCGAAAGCGTTCAGGATAAACCGTTACCGCCGGAAGTTATACACATCGGTTCGCCTGCGGTCGATTTTGGGAGAGACGCATGAAGTACTCCAACGCTCGCTTCGCGTGCCCGGCGGTTGGTGGTCTGGCGAGATCGGTACGGAACGCTCGGCGGAGAATGCCTACCTGCGCAGACGGGCCGGCAGGGCGCACGAGGTCATGCGCCCCCGGCCGCCGCTGATCAGACGAACTGGGGAAGGCCAGGAACGGAATTGAGGACCTCGTCCACGAGTTCGTCGCCGGCATGTTCCTTGGCGAAGGCGATCGTCTCGTTGGCGAGGGCGGCGATCTTTAGAATGCTGAGACCCTCACTCATCAATTGCTGGCCGAGCCCAATGAGGCCGCCTCCGCCCTCTGGGTCGTCGCCATGATACTTCGCCACTAATTCCGAAGCTCCGGGAATGGCCTCGATCATGCGCGCAACGGGACCGTCGGCCGCGTGGCGTTGCAGGAAACCCAGCATTAACCCAACGGCCTTCTCTGCGAGAGCCGGGCCGATGCCGGCACCAGTGGCGATGCGCGATAAGAATTCTTCCATGGCAGGGTTCCTCTCTCTTTAATGAGGTTTACACGGGGCCGGTCCGGCGCCCAAAGCGCCGAGCTTGGATAGCGGCATCGCTATCACGCTGAGAGCCCGTTATGCTGGTCCAGCGTTTGATCGCAGTCTTGATCCATGCGAGCAGCTTGTGAGGGATGCAACCGAACGAGGCGCTGCTCCCACAGTCGTCGCAGGCCCTCCATCAAAGCGTCACGCTTAGCCTGATCCGGCGCAATTGTATTGAGGAGATCTCCCAACATGGCTTCGCCCTCAATCCGCATCAGCA
The DNA here is from genome assembly GCF_040322135.1 of Mesorhizobium sp. M0189. Lineage (NCBI taxonomy): Bacteria > Pseudomonadati > Pseudomonadota > Alphaproteobacteria > Hyphomicrobiales > Phyllobacteriaceae > Mesorhizobium > Mesorhizobium sp. M0189. The sequence continues at coordinate 27,164 of NZ_JAMYSW010000030.1, read as the reverse complement.
GATTAAACAAGTCGTGTGAAATTCGCACACTGTCACTGCTGAAGTGGGTCGTTCTGATCTCGCAGTGAGTCTCCCGACGATCTGGCGCTTTGTAAGCGCGGGTTTGATGGAGGGACACATAGGGCGGCAAAGAAACCGCAAGCGCAGTCCAATCCTGCAGCGTTGCAGCCCGCTTTTTTACCAGGAAGGGCCCGACCACAAGTCCATCCAGCTCTGTCGTCAGAAAGGTGGCAATCGCGTCTGCAACCGAATCCACGATCGGTTCGGCATTGTTGTTAAAGGAGGTATTGAGCAGAATTGGAGTGCCTGTGCGCTTCTTGAACGCATTGATGACCTCCCAGTACGCGGGATTGGCGTTGCGCGATACTGTTTGCAGGCGAGCGGTACCGTCGACGTGCGTGATGGCACCGAGCAAGGCGCGCTTTGAGTCACGCACGCGAACGACGAAATTCATGAATGGAAATTCGTGCCTACCGTCCGGGAGGTCGAAAAATTCGCTCGCATCCTCCTCCAGCACAGATGGCGCGAAGGGCCGATAGCCTTCGCGCTTCTTGACCATCGCATTGATCCGGTCCTTGTTTGCGGCGGGCCGAGGGTCGGCAAGAATGCTGCGGTTGCCCAGCGCACGTGGCCCAAACTCCGAACGACCCTGCACCCAGCCGATCACGGCGCCCTTGGCGATCCAGTCGGCTGCACTGCTTGCCACGTCATCAGTGCGTTCAACCTCGAGATGTCCGGCCCATGCATTCAGTTCCTGTTGCACGGCGCGCTCGCTCCCGAGATCAGGACCCCAATAGACCTCCTGCAGTCGCTCACACGGCGCGGGGCGGCCCATCTCGTTAGAGACTATCAGCGCAGCTCCCAATGCGCACCCAGCGTCGTGAGACGCGGGTTGCACGAAGATGTCTTCGAAAAGCCCTGAATACAGCAGCTTACCGTTCATCGTGCAGTTGTGGGCCACCCCCCCCGCCAGGCACAACCGCTTCATGCCGGTGGCCTCACGGTGATGCCGGAGAATGTGGAACACGATCCGCTCAAGCGCTTCCTGCAGTGACGCACTCACATCTCGATGCTGCTGGGTGAAGGGCATTCCCTTTCGCCTGACCTCGATATTGCGGAGCAACGCCGGACCGATGCGGTCGAGGTGAACACGGTAGCCACCGCCGTTGGCGGAGAGCTCGTAGAACTGCTCGAAGAGCTCGCGATAGGGAGCGGGGTCGCCGTAGGGCGCGAGTCCCATTACCTTATACTCGTCGAACAAGCCGTAGCCGAGATAGCGGATCGTCTCGAGATAAAACAGCCCAAGAGAATTGTTCTCGGGGAAAGCCTCGAGTTGCGTAATTTCTGTGCCAGACCCTACCGCCACGAGGCCCGATAGGAAATCACCAGAGCCATCAATCGCTAGAATGAGACTTTGTTCGAAGCCCGACATTGCAAAGGCGCTCACGGCGTGCGCCTGATGATGACTTACGAATGAAATACGCGAACTGTCCAACTTAGTGCCGAACTCACGCGTTAACAGATCCTGCACCAACGTTTTAGCACCCAACGGAATGGAGAGAATGTCCGGGTGGGATGCGGACATACCTTCAAGCATGGCGTTGGCATAGGGCTCGCTGGCGTAGAGCGCGACACGATCAATGTCGTTGAGCTGAACCCCCGCCGCTGACAGACAGTATTGAATGGAACGAATTGGGAGCTTGTTGGAGTGTTTCATCCGATTGAGGCGTTCCTCTTCGACGGCTGCTATCACCCGTCCGTCTCGGACGAGCACCGCGGCGCCATCGTGCATAAAGGCGTTCCGAAGCTCGAATCGGTTTTCATGGACTTGGTCAAGTCCGCCGCTAATTCCTAGACACAGCATTTCTTTCTCCACATAGTGACGGGCAAGCCAAATTGGCCTGCCTCCGTTTCCAACTAAATAGGCCGCATTGTCGCTTGCAGCTGCAACCGCCTGTCAGGCATCACCGGCATCAAAGAACGCCTCATAAGGGGTCCGCCTGAATCAACATGAGATGCTTCGATCGTGGCGCCTGCCGTTCCATGACGCCGAGAGTTTGGCTGGATCCGAATCTTGAGCGGCTGCTGACTTGCATGCCGGCGATGCCGTTTTCATCTGCAGCACGAACTTGTAACGCGGAGTGCCTGTATCCTGCGAAGGGGCGGCTGTTGACGAATAATACCGCGCCGTGAACTGGCCCGATTTCATTCCCCGAAAGACCGTCGCACAGGCGAGTGACACGTGCTGCACTGTCCGCCTGCTTCCCGGTCGCACATCCGATAACGTCTTCGCTTGTGCAGGAGGCCGCATCGCGTGAGGCCGCATCGCGTCATGCGTCGGCCAAACATGGCACCGACTGGAAGCACGGCAATACCGCGTAGATGTAAAGTGCGCTGATGTTGTATGGTAGCGCTGCCGGCCGGGTCTCCAATCCGCTGCCCAGACGAGCCGACCATCTGCCTGCGGCAATAAGCCTGTCACAAGCAGAAACGCGCTGGGCAGCTGGCTCCCTGCAAGACTTCGCAGCTCAGGAACATTGAGGGACGACTAGCGTCGAACCGCCGACATGGTCGGCCAGTTGCAACTCATTTCTCAGCACGACCTCCACTGCACGTCAGGGCGCATGGAAGATTTTCTCCTTTGGATGGGTGATCGGTGCGGGATGTGCTTTTGTCCATGCAAGATTTCCGAAGAGTTATGAAATCGTTTGTTTCGATCAAAGTCATCCACGCTATGAATAGCTGCCGGACATGCGCTTCAAAGGGCTTCAGGCTTCCCGGATGGCTACTCCGATTTGAAGCGCGTGGCATTCCATGCGCTCTGTCACAACATTTTTCAGCAACGGGTATGAGAGCAAACCCACACTTCTTGTTCGAAAGTCGCTTCGCGCATTCGGGATGTGGTGCTGGGCGATTCACGCATCCACGAATCGAAGAGCTCTATTCCGAAGCCTTCGAAATCCTTCGGATTACGCGTTACCAGAGTGAGCCCTGGGCAATGGCTGTGGCTGCGATCAATCCGTCCATTGACGTCAGCACGCGGCCGCGGCGCTTCGCAAGACCAATCAGATCGCGCAGGCCAGAGCAACCGGCTCGTCGACGGGGAGGACTCTCTGCTCTAAAACGCTAAGGCAGGTCTCGGGCAAGCCATTCGGCCAGCGCCTCACGCTTCCGACCCTCGCCCATGAGAGCAACGCCGCGCCGGATTTCGGCGATCGAGACCACGCTGATGAACGAGCGATCCTCGTCGAGCTTGTCCAGCCATTCCAGAACGCGTGCGTCCGGCGCCGGCCTTGTCACCTCGGACAGGATATAGGTGTCCAGCAGTAGCCTCACAGCGGCAGATCACGCGGTTCATCGCGTTGACGCTCAAGGTCGAGTTCCGCGCCGCGTAGCGGCGACTCCAGCAGAAACTCCTGAAGCGTACCCTTGCGCACCGTCTTGCGTTGCCATTCCTCGGCGGAGACGACAACGAGGCTTGGCCTACCGTTGCGCGTAATCGTTTGCGGCGCCGCCTGCGCACGCTCGATGACTTCCCACAGCCGCGCCTTGGCCCGAGCGACGGTCCAGTTGGCATCCTCTTTTGGAGCAGACTGCATTCTGGCCTCCGTGACCATTGTGACTATCGTGACTACATAAAAATGACTTAGTGACCGTGACAGGGGAGGGGGGACTTTTTTCTAGAGCCCGGACGCCTTAGTGAGACTGACGCGAAAGCGATCGCGCCGACGCTGGTATTTACGCGTCATTTCCGCTGAGGCATGGCCGAGCTGCTTTTGCACATAGCGCTCATCGACTTCGGCTAAGGAGGCCAGGCCTGCGCGCAACGAATGGCCCGCGAACTTTTGCTGTCGTTCGCCTTCCGACAAGTCGCCGCGGACGCCGGTGGCCAGCGCGGCACGCTTGACCAAGCGGGCCACCTCCTGATCGTTCAATCGCTCCGCGCCGACTGCTTTGCCCTGTCCTGTGACACGCCGAAACAGCGGCCCGTGGGCAATGCGGGCCAGCTTGAGCCAGGTCTGCAGCGCAACCACGGGGCAGGTGGCGTCGGCGGAGCCGCGGCCGATTTCGACCTCGCGCCAGCCCGTCTTGCCATATAAGGTTACCAGAGCGCCTTTGTCGAGAATCTCGACCCAGCCACGGCCGTCATCCGTCTGATCCCTGCCGACGTCGAGGCCGACAATTTCGGAGCGACGCAGGCCGCCCGCAAAGCCGAGAAGCAGCATGGCGCGGTCGCGCAAGCCGCGCAGGGTGCCCCGGTCGAGCGTCTCCAGCATGGCGATCAGGTCTTCGGGAAGTATGGCCTCCTTCTGCACAGACGGTTTTGCGTGGCTCTTACGGATGCCGGCGAGCACGGTGGCGATATGGCGGTCCTTTCGATCGAGCGGCTCGCCACGCTGCGTATAATTCCAGGCCAGGGAGGAGAGACGGCGCTCGATCGTCGCCACAGAGTTTGGTTTCTTGTCTCCTGTGACCTTTCCGGATGCACAGGCGGTGATGTAGAGGCCGACGGTCTGCGGATCAGGTGGCAACACCTCGAGATGCTGCCGGCGCGCCCAGGCGCAAAAATGCTTCCAGTCGGATGCGTAGGCGCGCCGCGTGTTGGCCGAGCTCGCCGCGTCCACATAATCACGCGCGCGATCGGCAAGACGCTCCAAGTGGGCCGGCAGGCCGGGTGCGGGCCGAAGGGCATGGAAAGGCGCCTCGTCCGACGCTCCCCCGCGGCCCATCTCGGTGATGATGATGTCGACGACGTCGACTATGTCAGGCATATCGTCGGTGTTAGGCACAGCAAGCCCAGTCGACGGCTGCGTGGACGAAACATCCTCTTCCGGCCTCGTGCTGTGGGACGGGTCCGGAGGCTCGGCGGGCGCGATTTTTCGGCTTCTGCTCGACGAAAACGGTCATTCCTCTAGAAACAGCAAAACGAATGATAAGGCATTATCATTCGTTTTATGTCTCCGACAGGCTGTGCGTTTTGGCGCAAAAATCATGGCAAAAAGCGCACCGGCACTTTACTCTCCAAATCATGATTCGCCTCGATCCCGCGATCGCCAGCTTCTCTGCGCCGCCCTCCGTTCCGGCTTGGGCGATCACAAGCGCCGGCGCGCCGAGTGACGGCGACGCGGCCTTCCGGGCAGGCGCCGCCCTGGGTGCCCTCGATACGCTCACCCGCGCGCAGCCTGCCGGGGCCGGGGCCTGGCGGCAGCGCCTGGCGCTTAGCTGCGCCGCCGCCAGCATGCGGCTTGTTGGCCGCGCCGAGGACGCGGCCGCCCTGCGCGACGCTTGGTATCTGCGCCAGGTCGGGACCGACCCCGGACCCGCCGGCACCATCTTTGGGGCCTGGCGGCAGTTGGCCGGGCAGCCGCCTGTCGCCAGCGCCGATCGGTTCGAAAAGATCGTCGACCAGCTCGGGCTCCATTGGGATGGTGCCGCGCTCGCCGACCTCTGCACAGAGATCGAAAAACTGGCTGGGTTGCAGCGGCCGGCGCCATTCGCCGCCGCGGCGATTGCCGCTCACGTCGTCGCCGTACGCCCTGACTCCGAGCTTTTTGCCTGGTGGCTCGCCGACCTGGTGCTGGCAAAAAGCCTGCGCTGGCCGCGGCCGCTGCCGCTCCTGATGGCTCAGGGCTTTGGTCCGGCTTTTCGCGATGAGGCCAGCGGCAAGCGCATTCGACCGGGCGAAAAAGGGTTTGAGCGGGCGGTGTGCCTGGCGCTGCTTCGATCAGCGGCCGACGCCTGCCGGTTGGCCGCCGAGCTGTCGCGTCGCGCGGAGCGGCTCATCGCCGTCGCACCGAAGCTCAGGGCAAAGGGGGCGGACGATGTGATCCAAAGACTCGTCAATGAAGACGCCGTTTCGGGCTCGCTGACGACCAGAAACCTGTCGCGTTTTGCGGCGCGGCGCTTGTTCGACCGGCTACTACAATTGGATGCCGTGCGCGAGCTCTCCGGCCGCACCGCTTTTCGGCTGTTTGGGCTGTAGCGATGAGCGAAGCGTCCGCCCGCCGCAAGCCGAACGAACAGCCTGTGCTGCTCGACCCGGAATTGGACCACCTGCCGCCGGAGCTGCGCTGGCGCGAATGGATGGGCCGCGTCGAAGCGGTGATCTTTGCGGCAAATGAACCGGTGACACGTAGTGTCCTCGCGCGGGTGGTGGGAAGGAATTGCAATCTCGAGCTGATCATCGACGACATCCGCGCCGAACTCACCGACCGCCCCTATGAACTGGTCGCGGTCGCCGGCGGCTGGCAGCACCGGACCAAAAAGGCCTTTGGCGACGTCATCCACGCCGCCTTCGGCCAGCAAGGCGGCCAGGGCGAAAAAGAACTGTCGCAGTCGGAGGCTCTTGTCCTCATGTGTATCGCCTATTTCCAGCCGATCACCCGTGGCGAGCTGTCGTCCTTCTTCGGCAAGGAGGTGTCGCGCGACCTGATCGCCGTTCTGCGCGGGCAGGACCTCATCGCCTCGGGGCCGCGCAGCCCGCAGCCGGGGGCGCCCTACACCTATGTGACGACGAAAACGTTCCTGTCGCAGTTTGGGCTCGACACGCTGCGCCAGCTGCCAGATTTCGAGGCGCTCGAAGACGCCGGGCTGCTGTCGAAGGAAAAGCTGCTGGCCGGCGATATACCGACCGGTCTTGCCCGGGGGGGGGCGACGGCGAAGAGGGCGAGCCAACGAGAGGCGTGATTGAGGATGAGGTGCTCTGAACTGATCGAAAAGGGTTGCTTGCGACAGCTTGCAACTCAGGGCCATGATGACTGATCGTACGGCAGCCGGTGATCGGGATCAGGGACCGCGGCCTTATCGCCCTCGACAAGGTTGGCCAGCATGGCGCAGCGACGGAAACAGGACACCGCGAAGCCCAGTCGTAATGACCAGGTCCGCAAGCTTCCACGAAGGCGGAACCCCTCCTGTCGAGGCGAGCGATCTGGCGCCAGGCACAATCCCATTCCTTCCAGGCACTATCCCAAAATTCGGTCGAACCCCCGAGAAAGATCGGCGATCTCGGAAAGCGTGATCTTGTAGGCGGCAAGGGTGGCCGGCGGGACGATGCTGGCGCCCTGCTTACATTCGTCAAGAGCGCCTGATTCCTGACGGTGTATCGGTTGAGCCTGTCTTCACTGTTGCCGAACTGAAGCCACCGGGCCCCGCTAGATAGGCGCGACGCTGCGCGTGCCGATCATCGGTGGATAACCGAAACTGGTGAAATTTCATCGAGCAGCTAATCTGCGACTGACTGTATATGAAGGATGTCCGGTCTGAGATGATAAAGATGCAGGGGTAAAGTCATGACCATCACATTAGTTCGCGGACCGTTTTTGTCACAAGAGGCTGGAGCATCGACTTCGCCAGCGAATCTCGACGAGTTGGGTGTCGGTTCGAGAAGGGTTGTGCCTCGGCTACTGCCTTGAACTTAGACTATTGTTTGGTTGTATGGTGTTGCAAAAGTCCGGAACAACCGGAATGTATTGTGGAGAAGGTGTCTTGGGGGAGAAAACTCTAATCAATTTTCCGCCGCCGGAAGCGCAGCTAAAGCGAGCGGTTCGCCAGGATCTGAAGCGTATCGGCTTCAAAAAGGATAAGACCGGCCAACTGTTGTCCCCTGGACAGGACAAGCAGGCGGTACGATTGCTTCATGCGGAACAGCGTAGCGAGAAACTCAAAGCGAATGCAGCCTTCCTTGCCCGATACGAATCGGAACTGTTGCCCTGTTTTGCGGATGGCGATGAGATCGAACCTGCGAACATTAGGTTGGTACTTCGGCGAGTGCGAAGCGACACGAAGGATGCGAACCTATTTCGGCTGGCTACGCTGACTTGGTCCGTCCCCGTCTCGGCTGGGTTTGGCCGGCGCCTCCGTTATTTGGTGTGGGATGAGGGGCATGACCGTTTGGCCGGCATCATCGCGTTGGGTGATCCGGTATTTAATCTCTCGGTTCGGGATAAGTTGGTGGGCTGGAATTCAACTGACCGATCACTGAGGTTGGTCCATCTGCTTGACGCTTATGTGTTGGGAGCTGTGCCACCGTACTCATTCCTACTCGGCGGCAAGGCCGTGGCTGCACTGGTCCGTACGCAGGAGGTAGTGCAGGACTTTAGGGACACCTATGGAGAGTCAGTTGGTATCATTTCAGGAGCAGCCAAGCACGCTAGTCTCCTGATGGTGACCACAACATCGTCGATGGGACGGTCGTCGGTCTATAACCGATTGACGCTAAACGGCACTCGATACTTCGAGCCGGTGGGCTACACGACGGGGTGGGGCCACTTCCATATCACGGACGCGTTGTTTGAGAAATTGCGGTCGTATCTCCGGCAACTCAAGCATGAGTACGCGGATCACCATGCGTACGGCAAAGGACCGAACTGGCGGTTACGAACCATCAAGGCTGCGCTTACTCGGCTCGGCTTCAAGAATTCCTTGCTCAAACACGGCATCCAAAGGCAGGTGTTTCTCTGTCCCCTGGCAAGAAATACGGCCGACATTCTGCGTGGAGGTGGGGCTGAGCCTGACTACCAGGACCTGCTAAGTGTGGCCGAGGTGTCCGCGCTGGCCGTAAGGCGATGGATGGCCCCCCGTGGCAGCCGTGAGCCAGCTTTTCGAAGATGGCGCAGGGACAGCGTCCCACTACTTGTGCGCGGCGACGTCGCTGGAAGCCTTGACGAGTTGAGGAGACAGGCAGCGTAAGCTGCCGTCTGAAAGGCACCGGGATGTATTTCGCCATTGACCTTGCGAGCGGACAGCGGATTGCCGCATCGGAGGCACAGCGGTACCGGCGCTATGCCTGCCCGGTGTGTGAAGCGCGTGTAAGCCCCCGGCAAGGCGCATTTCGCGATGCGCATTTCGCTCATATTTCGGGTGCTGCGCGACCTGAATGCTACCTTTATCACTCGTCCGACGGATGGAAGGGGCCGGTGGCGGAGCCAGTTGCGCAACCACGACCGCAGCCTGCCATTTTGCCGGCACCGCTTTCGCTGAATCTCCATGTTCAACAACCGGCCGGCAAGGTACCTACGTTCTGGGGTCTCGAAGTAGAGATTCCACGTGCGCCTACCGTGAAGGGGACGCTGACCTTTGATGGCGGCGGCGACGGGTTCCGCGTCCAGGTGGCATGCGCTCGACTGCACGCCGGACCGCTGACCTACGTTGTCAATCCTGACGCTGCGACGTTCCGTGTGGCTTGGGTCAGCCCGGATGTGGATACAGCTTACGGCCAGGCTGTGCAGGAGCGCGTACCGGGTTTGGACGCTGGGCGAACTACGGTCTTTTCAGCGGGAAGAGGTAGTCGCCAATCGGTGGTAGCCACGCTTGACTGGGGTTCCACCTACTATTTTGTCCAGCAGGCCGATTTGATCGCGCGTGTGCCGCCCCAACTCGCCGTTACGCGTCTCGCTAACCTTAAGCGGTGGAGTTGTCTTCTCGTTACCCTCCCGCAGGTGGTGGACAATGAGATAGCTGAGTGGATCGGCCGGGCGACCGGGCTACAACTACAGCCTGCAAAGCGCCGGTGGGGCATTGTGACGCCAGCGATGCATTTTGTTGATGCTTCCGCTCGAGTGGTGCTGGACGCGAAGAGCGAGCTGACGCTCGCAATGTACGCCGGAGACGGTCAAGACAAGGCGGTTCTGACCGCGCGCAGTGGCGAGGACGTTGCCACCGTGGAACTGACACGGGATGAATGGCAGTTCATACGGGTTGGCGGCTTTTCGGCGACCCAGCCGCCCTTGCTCGACATTGATGGACGGCTTTTGCCAGAAATCATTACCAGGCCCGTGGCGAGGACCGCGCGGACAGCCCTACTGACATTCCGCACCCGGTCTATTTCGGCGAATTCGGTAGAGGCAGGATCGTCACTGGAACAAGTCCGCGCCGGATTGCTCGCCCTCACGAGTCTGCAGGTTCCGAGTGGCCTTTCTCCCTTGGTGCGATCACGTGCAACAGACCAAATTGATTGGGATGAGCAGCCCTTGGCGGTCGCAGGCGCCGAGACCATTTCGGCAAATGCAACAGTAACGGCCGAAGCCCTGGCGCTGCTACAAAATCACCTGCGAAACATTGCATCTGACATTCACCTCGACCTCGGCCCTTTCGGCGAATGGTGGTTTGCTGGGCATCCGGTGGCGAACACATCCGTCCGACGCCTGTCTGCCGCTGCTCGCGCGCATGCCCGTTGGGTTCTTGCAGGCGCAGGAATGGCTATCAGGTCTGAGTCAGACGACGAACTATCAGCCGCATTGCGTGTCTTGAATGCTCCGCGTTGGCTTGAGTCTCACCGCCGGCTGGCCCTGAGCCGCATAGCGCGTAGCAGCGCGGAGGCACGATGACACAGCCGGCGCCGACCCCTCAGGCACTCGAGCGGCTACGCACGCTCGGTGATCGCCGGTTGCTCTCCTTCTTCAACGAGGTGACTACGAAGACCAATCGGGCTTTGCTGAATGTGCTGCCCAGTGTTGACGGGTTTCGCAAGGATAGCGTCGCCAGCCTGCCAAAGCGGAAGCAGGCTCTCCTCCACCAACTGTTCAAGAAGGGTGGTGCCAAGGCCAGCAAGGCGCGCGCCGAGGATGCTTACTACTACCTTTGGCGAGCATGGGCACAGCAGCATTTGGCGCAAGTTGAGGGCCTTGCCACACTGTTGGACGGGATCGAAAGGGCCACGACAAAAGAACATCCCCAGGTGGCAGCGGATCAACCGCAAGCGGAGATCGAGACTCTGTTCCGCAGCCTGCATGAGCAGTCTTTCCTCAATCATTGTGACGCAGAGACTATCGCGCGGCTGCTTCAGTTTAGTCCGTTTGAGACCACTGATACCCTTCAACTTTTGGCAAGCAGCGCAAAACCGTTGGTGGCGGTACAGAAGGACCGAGAGTTGTCGGTGTTGCCAGGCCGCATTCAGGAGCATGAAGACCGGCTGCGAGGCTTGCAGAGTGAGATCAAGGGTTTATCGGGGGACGTCGCGCGTCTAGCGGAAACAGTCGCCAGCATCGTATCCCGGCCAGCGCCGGTGGCTGACGACAGCGCGTTGGCAAACGCCCTGGAAAATATACATGATGAATTATCAGCGTTGCGCAAGGGCATGGAAGCCCATGGCCAGCATGCAACGCGTGTCAGTGCCGAAACTGATACCCGCCTTAAGAGGGCTGAACACAGCGTTACCGATCTCGAGGCACTATGGAGCGATCTCGAGGACCGAACTGGCAAGCAGGCTGCGGAGCTTCACCATCAACTTGCCGATATTGTTCAGCGGGTCGCGCAATTGGGCCAGGCTACAAGTCCGGTGAGACCCCAAGCCGATATAGCGGTGGTTCCCGCTACTCCGTCTCTAAGGATGGTGCCCCTGACGGAACAAACGGGCTTGGTCAAAGCGTTAGGTACCGCCTTGGAAGCCGCAGGCATGCTGACATCCAATTATGCGGCGCTTGGGCTGAGGTCGTCAGGTGCCGCGACCTTTGCCGAAGAGGTGCTCACTGCTATTGTTGCCTGTAAAGTGCTGTTTTTCAAAGGGTCATTCGCTACAGAGCTGGCGCGCGTGACAGCAATGACCCTTGCTGCAAAGCACGTCGTCCGCGCCCAAGTACCGGTGGGTTTTGTTGATGCGACGACAATGGATGCTGATGTCGCGGAAGCACTTGGCGATCGGAATGGCGCAGTCGGCGCATTGGTTCTAGAGCGAGTGAACAATGTGCCGTTCGAATTGCTGGTTGACGCAACCGCGGACCTAGTTCGGCATGGGAACGTCGTGGTATTGGCAAGCCTAGCCGACGGAATTACAACGTTCCCAGAGCAAGTACTCTGTCTCCAACTCGGGCCTGTGTTTGACACTGACGTCCTCGATTGGAGTCTTTTCCCCAAAAAGGCTGCGCTCGCCAGAGGGTCCTTGACGTCGCTTGATGCGAGCGCTCTTTCGACTAAGCCGACAAACGGCGACGCGCAAAGCGAAGAACTAGTGCGCATGCTACGAATTGGGCCATCGTTTCGGAATCCGCACATCGAACGAACGGCAGTAGCATTTATGAACGCTCTTGAGAGATTTCGTACTGCCGATGCACCCAGTTCACTCCAATCCGCCGCCTACGGCTGGTTGTGGCCGCTATGGAAAATGACTTGCCTCGCGCCCGAGGATATCGAAGAGCAGTTGGATGGCGGGCGGGTTGACAGTGAAAACTACGTCGACACGCGGCTGCAGCTTCTCATGGGCCTAGCCGGTATCAAGGCAAAGTAGCGCTGAGATGACCCTTTCACTCCGCGTCCTGTCCTCGCCTGAAGTGCTGGCTGACGTGATAGCCAGCCTTTCGATCCAGGGATCCTCAGAGTCTATTCGGCGCGCGTTGATTGCTTCGCACCTGCGCGCGGCTTGCGAGGGAGAGGGAACGCGGAATGGTCACGGTGTGTTCACTGGGCGCCTCACCGATATGATTGACGGCGATCTTGGAGGTCTGTTGGGATCTGCTGATGCGCGTCCGCTGACCAAGCAAGTTCTAGAGGCGCTTGAGAAAGCCGGCGATCTTTGGCGTTCTCCAGGAGGCTACTGGCATTCGACACCTCCACGCGCTGTGTCTCTTTCAGATGGTCCGTCTTTTCTGCTTGGCGTAGTACCGAATAGCGGCACCGTCGCTGCAGGAGCCCTTCGCTACTTGGCGGGTCGGGCAAACGGAATAATCGAGCAAAGATTCGACGATTGGCTTGGTTACGCTGAACCCCTTGGGGCTTGGATGGCCAAGGCGCTCAAGAAATATCGCCCGGGTCTTCGACCGGCGGGAATCTCAGCCGATCACCTGGAAATATACGCTCCGGACCAAGCTTTGCGGCAATCGCGGTCGCGCTGGATAAATCCCCAAGAGTTAGAACTTAGTGGCGTCGCATTGCGACTATGCCGGGTTCAGGCCAAGCCAACATCGCTTTACGACCGTCCATATTACCTTGGGGAGTTCGAGCACTCGGGTAGCGGGTTATCGTTGCGGCGGGCCGTCATGCTCAAGCATGAACATGCACGGCGGTTCCGCTTTGCGTATGACGAAGCCTTGGGCGCCTCGCGGAGGCTGGAATTCAAGCAGGCAGACGATCTGGCGCAGATCACACTGGCCAAGGATCTGCCAATTGAGGAAGCGCGTGTTCTTGCGCTTGGTTGGGAGCTTGGCGGTGCTAGCCCTCCGTCAGTTTATCGCATGGGTTTTCCGGTCCAAGCGGTACCTTTTGTAGCGCATGCACTCCGGCGGCTAGGAATAAAACTCAAAGGGGCGGTGTCATGAGCAACGGGCAGGAACCACAAGAGCATGGCGTGCACGCAACTGTGGGGCGGCTTGGCGAAAGCCTGAGAGCCTATATCGAGGCGCAGTATCACGTACGCAACCCGGCCTTAATTCATGAAAGGCGGTTTTTGTTAGACGAGGCAGGTGCCGTTGCCCAACTGCCCTTTGTCGAGTCCACCCCCGTTTATGAGCTCGGAGCTCCTTATGACGAACTTGACCTTCCACCGGTCGTGGCGACTGCGTTGGGAGATCTTGCGGCAGCAAAGGTCGGCTTGTTTCCCCAGCCCTATGTACATCAGGCTCAATCTTTAGAGAGGTATTTCGACGGCTTCGACCTCATCGTCGCCACAGGCACCGGTTCGGGCAAGACCGAGAGCTTTTTGATGCCAATTATCGGCCAACTGGTCCAAGAAGCTCAGGATCGCCCGACCACCGCGTCGTTGCCAGGCTGCCGTGCTCTCTTACTCTATCCGATGAACGCTCTCGTTAACGACCAGTTGGGCCGCATTCGCCGGCTATTCGGCGACGAAGCTGCATCGGTAATCGTTTCGGCCGGGCGAGGGCGCCCGGTGCGATTTGGTAGTTACACCGGCCGATCACCCTATCCGGGGTTACGCACCGCGAAACGAGACCGTGAGCGCATAGAACCGCTTTTCGAAGAGTTCTATATGCCCCTGATGGGACAGCCGGAGACCGTTTCAGGCCTTGTTAAAATCGGCCAATGGCCCTCAAAAGACTTGGTCGGATTCTACGGCAAACACCATGCAGAGCTGAGGCCGAATCCCAAAACCGGAGTGCCCCGGCATAATCGTCATTGGAACCGCCGTCTCATCACCCAGCCCGGTGACCGTGAGATGATGACCCGCGATGAAACCCAGCGGGCCTGCCCTGACCTTTTGATCACAAACTACTCAATGCTGGAATATATGCTGATGCGGCCGATTGAACGGTCCATCTTCCAGCAAACCAGAGACTGGCTGCATAGCGATAGCGCCAACCAACTGATCCTGGTCTTGGATGAGGCTCACATGTACCGTGGTGCTGGCGGCGCTGAAGTTGCCCTTTTGATCAGACGCCTACTTGCACGCCTTGATGTTCCTCGAGAGCGCGTACGTTTCATTCTGACCAGCGCCAGCTTGGGTCAAGGTGCTGCAGCGGAAACTGCAATTGAGCTGTTCGCCCGCAACCTCACGGGACTCCCGCAATCATCGAGCCGAAATTTCTCGGTTATCACGGGCACGCGCGAGAAGCGGCGTGGTAGCGGGCTGCCAAGCGGCAGCGTGACAGACGCACTCGCAGTATTTGATTTGGCAGCATTTGAGGAGCACGCAACTCACCCCGAAGCTGCGCTTGGGGCGGTGGCGGCATTGGGCGCCCGGTTGGGCTGGCCAGAACCTCCGTCGGCCAAAGACCTGCCGGACTATTTGTTTCTCAACCTTACCGGATTCCCTGTGTTTGAAAGGCTCGTAGAACTTGTATCGGGCAAGGCCATCGCACTAGGCGACTTGCAGCAGCAGTTGTTTGAAAACCATCCGGACGCGGCTCCGGCGCTGGCGTCACTCATGGCCATGGCCCCATTTGCGCGGCGCAAAGTCGACGAAAGGGTGCTGTTGCCCACCCGTCTGCATATGTTCTTCCGCGGTCTTCCTGGGCTTTACGCATGCGTCGATCCGACTTGTTCCGCAGCACGCCATCAGGGTTCCGGTCGAATTCTTGGCAAGCTCCATACGCACCAACGTCGGCAGTGCGATTGCGGTGCACGGGTTTTCGAACTCCTGACGCACCGCGAATGCGGCACTGCCTATCTGCGGGCCTATGCCGACCGACCCCAGCCCGACTTCCTTTGGAGTACTCCGTCAGGACCGTTCCGCGAAGGCAATGAGTCCCCGTTAGTCGAGATAGAACTGCTGATGGAGCCGCCGAACCCAAGCTTCGGCGACTGTGTTGAAGCCTGGCTCGACATGCGAAGTGGCCGTCTTGGTTACAGCGCCAACCAACCAGCCCCGGGCTTCACCCGGGTCTATCTGCCGACGCAGAGCCACGATTGGACCAAGAATGGCGTCAGGTTTGCCAACTGCTGCGCCTGTGGTGAACCAACTTTGCGCAGCGAAACCTCTACTATTATGGACCACGCCACCAAAGGTGAGGCGCCATTCGCCAATCTGGTAAAGACCCAATTGGACGGTCAGCCGGCATCGAGACTGGAAACCCGAGAGTATCCAAATGGTGGCCGCAAGGTTTTGCTGTTTTCCGACGGTCGGCAGAAGGCGGCCCGGTTGGCTCGCGATATCCCACGCGAAGTGGAGCAAGATATTTTCCGCCAGGTATTGGCCCTGGCTGCAAGGATGTTGCGCGAAGCTGGTCGTGAACCTCGGCCGGAGCGCGGTCTCTATATCGCAGTGCTTAAAGTCCTGAGCGACAGCAATCTGCCCATATTCGACGGCAAGGATGCGCTAGCTATCGAAGCTCAGGTAAGGCGGCTTCAGAAAGACTACGCGGATCAGCCGATCGAGGAATTGCTGACGGAATTCGATCCTGGATCGCCGCCTAGCCGCTACACGATCGCTCTCCTCAAGCAGCTATGTGGCCGCTACTATTCGCTGTCCGGTACAACGGTCGGCTACCTTGTTCCGGCCAAGCGTGCGCTGGCGAAGCTTGTCACCGCAATCTCTCCGTTGTTGCCATCCCTTCCGCTCGCAGACATATCTGGTTTGGCCGCCGCGTGGTTGATGCGCGTGGCGGACAGTTACGCCTTTGATCCTTCCGTCGAACCCAATGTACGCGGAAAGGCGGCAGGCCGCTGGAGAGGATCGTGGGGCAGCAACGGGGGATTTCCGAAGGTAGTTCGGCCTGCGCTCGCAACTGCGCTACAGACCGATCTAGGCATTCTCGGACTGGTTGAGAAAGAGCTCGCAGACCAACTCGGATTATCTGATTCTACCGGGGCAATTTTCATCGATCCCGCGAAGGTCGTTGTCAACATCGACCTGAACATGACGTGGTATCAGTGCACTGCCTGTACCGCCCTTTTGCCCATGACCGTTCATGGCCACTGCGCAGCTTGCGGTTCAGAATCCTGTGAACCTGTTTCGCCTTCCCAAAGCGAGTATGTGCGTGCCAGAAAGGGTTTTTGGCGTGCGCCGGTGGAACGTGTGCTGGCAGGTAGTGCACGGCTACGCAGCATTTCCGTTGAAGAGCACACGGCTCAGTTGTCGAACCGCGACAATGCTCGTGTGCATGCGACAACGGAGCAGTTTGAACTGCGTTTCAAGGATGTCCGAATTGCCAAGACCGACCGGCCAATCGATGTATTAAGCTGCACCACCACCATGGAAGTGGGCGTTGATATCGGTTC
Source organism: Mesorhizobium sp. M0189 (assembly GCF_040322135.1). NCBI lineage: Bacteria > Pseudomonadati > Pseudomonadota > Alphaproteobacteria > Hyphomicrobiales > Phyllobacteriaceae > Mesorhizobium > Mesorhizobium sp. M0189. Next base: position 10,562 of record NZ_JAMYSW010000030.1, on the reverse strand, counting down.
CTTGGTCGCCATTGGCCTGCGTAACGTGCCTCCACAGCGGGAAAACTACCAGCAGCGGGCCGGTAGAGCTGGCCGGCGCGGTTCATCGCTTTCGACCGTGCTAACTTACGCGCAGAATGGTCCTCACGACGGCTACTACTACAGTCACCCCGAAAAGATCGTGGCAGGCGATCCTCGCAATCCCGACGTGAAGATCGACAACCCAAAAATCGCACGGCGCCATATCGCTGCCTACCTCTTCCAGACCTTTTTTCATAACTACATGGATCATCACGAAGTTACTCTGGGCACCGGGTCTTCTGCGCTATTCCGCGCCCTCGGCAAGGCCACGGACTTCTTCCTCGGTGAGCCTATGTCCGGTCTGGATCTAACCAGTTTCGATACATGGGTCCGTCAGGACCTTCTTGCACCAACGGGGCCGTTGCGTTCTTTGATCCGAAATTGGCTGCCGGATGACCTGCGTGTTGCCCCTCGAACGATCGATGCCTGGATCGAAGACGAGGCAGAAGACTTGTTGGCGACTCTCGCCCGGTTCCGAACTGAATTGGCAGCAGCAATTGAAAGCGGCAAAAGCTTGGGTGAAGGCGGTGAAAACGGTCCCAATGGCAGCGAAGACGAGGATGAGCGCTCCGAGCGTGAAGCCATCACCGATCAGGAACTGCTTGAGTTCCTTTTCGCCAAGGGTTTGCTACCTAGCTATGCCTTCCCGACAGACCTATCCAGTTTTCTGGTTGAACATCTGGTTCCCCGAAACAATGAGTGGAAAATGGAGGTCATTGAGCGGCCTCAGCAGTCGATCGGAAAGGCCTTGAGCGAATACGCGCCCGGGCGGCTGATCGTCATCAACAAAGAGACATATCGCTCAGGCGGTGTCGTTGCGAACACGTTGCCGGATGTCGAAAACCGTGCCGAGGCAATCTTCAACAAGCGCCGCACTCTAGTCCACTGCGAGAATTGCAGTTTTGTCGCGGATTTGGATGACCCTGCTCAGGGCGGGGCTCATTGTCCAGTGTGCGGCGGCCACCTAAGGCATACTCACATGGTCGTGCCCCAGGTTTTTCTGCCAGAGGAGGGCAGGGCGCTCAAAGAGGATGATCGCGAGCAAGACATTACTTACGCCACCGCCGCGCAATTTCCCGTCCCGGTCGGTAAGGACGACCTGCCCAGTCTGAGGGTAATCGGCCGCAACCTCTCTTGTGTAGTCACGACGGATCGTCAGTTGGTGACCGTCAACAAAGGGCAAGAGACTTCTGACGGTCGCGGCGGGTTCTGGATCTGCAACCAGTGCGGCCGGGCCTCTGTCGAGGAACCACCCCATGCCCCACACAGCCGACCATATAAGATCGAGAATTCGTATGGGAAGCCAAAGCGAGGGCCGACGTGCTCGGGAACGTATGAGAACGTGTTCTTAGGGCACGTGTTCTCCACGGATTTGCTGCTGCTACGCATCAGCCTGAAGCCCCCCTCATAACCGATACGGGCGACCCGTTGCAGTTAAGAATACTCGAAGATGCATTGTACTCAGTGGCTGAAGGCTTGCGCCTAGCGGCCAGCCGTCACCGCGACATCGACCTCGATCCTTCAGAATTCGGCGCGGGATTTCGTATCGTGCCGAACCAGGACGACCAGACCCTACTGCTAGACGTTTACCTGTATGACACTTTGTCTGGCGGAGCCGGCTATGCCGACCTCGCCGCAAGGAACATCGAGGAAATCCTCCAACAGACTCTGGCGCTGTTGGAGCAGTGCCCCTCCCACTGCGAGGCTTCATGCGAGAGTTGTCTGCGGCATTACCACAACCAGTATCTCAAAGACCGTCTTGATCGGAACCTCGGTGCCGAGCTGTTACGTTATGCCCTCGATGGCACGTTGCCTGAGGAGAAGACACCGGAAGCGCAGGCCAATTTGCTCCGCAACCTCCGACGGCTGCTTGAGCTGGAAGGCTTTAATTGCGAAAGCCCAGCTACCATCGACGAGACTACAGTACCCTTCGTCGTAGGTCACAGCGACCGGCAGGTGCTCGTCGGCTTGCGTCCGGCGCTGCTCACCCCCACGTGGCGAGATCACTCGTTCGGTCGGCTACAAGCAGGGACATCGACCGTCGTGCTTAATGAGTTCATTCTTGGGCGGAACCTACCCGATGAGCACCAAATGGTGCGTGGCGTGGTTTTGGGTAAGCAATAGGCCAGCCCGAAGGTCAGGAACCCGCGTCGGTGGGGGCGCTGAAACTTTCGAGCCGTCCGCCATCAGTTGTTGGCAGCGGATTTAACGCGACAATTTTCGGAGCAAGAGGGTCGACCCACTTGAGGCGAAAAGCGGGGAAACATGGCGTTGGACCGTGCACTCACCAGTCGCGCCGAGCGTGCCTCTGGTCCATTTAGACGAATGCTTGTTCGCAAGATCATGGCGAAAGTAGCTACGGTCATCTGAATGGCTGCGCGGCCAATGTGGCCGCGCACTGTCAGGAATAGCGCCATGCCTTTCTCGACATCAAATTTTTCACCTTGATCCTGCGACCGCGTTGCCTCACATCTCACTCGCATGATGCACGATGCCACCACAGCCCCATTCCACGTAGCCTCGACGTATGAGGTAACGGATAAGGTGTTCGTACTCGGCAGTCTGTCGAAAGGCGTGACTGTCTATCAACAACAGGTTCGAGCATTGAACCTAGCCTGGGCGCTGCGGGAACTCAATGTTCACGGGCGGCGGACCCTAAGCAATGTCGCGGTCATTGGCGGCGGTGCCGCTGGCCTCACATTTGCTGCAGCGATTTCGTCATTTCCCGGCGTGCAAGTAACCTTGTTCGAGCAAAGGTGGGACCTGTGCCCGCTCCAGCAGGGTTCCGATACCCGGTGGCTGCACCCGTTCATCTATAATTGGCCGGCAGCCGGGAGCAGGAGGCCGAGCGCCAGCCTCCCGGTGCTAAACTGGACCGCAGGCAGAGCGTCAGACGTTGCGGCCAAGATGCTTGACACTTTTGGTGACCGTTGCACGGAGAACGAGAGCAACGGCTTGCTCGTTCCCAAAGTATTTTTCGGCCTGGGCTATCTAAGGGTGGATGCCCACCGAGGACAAGTGGAGTGGTTGGGCTTAGCCGCAGACCGTGCCGGGCGGCACTTTCGCGCTGGTGAACCGGCAGGTGACCGCCAAAGCTACGATACCATCGTCGTTGCTGCAGGATTTGGCTTGGAGGCAGGCCAGCCAACTCAAGGGGCCATAGCGTCAGGCTCTTATTGGCGGAATGATACTTTGGGGCAGCCGGTTCTAACCGGTGCTCGACCCGTGTTCGTGGTGTCAGGCCATGGAGATGGCGGCGTGGTCGATCTCTGCAGGCTCACGATCGAACGCTTCCGCCAAGACACCATACTCGCCGAGTTGCTCGGAAACCACCTGGATGAGGTTGAGAAGGAACTACGTCGGATAATTGGACCGATCGGTGGGCGCCTGCCCGGCAATGTTAAGAAGACGCTCGACTACGCGTCTGCTCCTTTGGCGGAATACCTTTCCACTGCGACTACGAGGTTACGGTCTCGGCTACGCAAGGACGTGCGGGTGGTCTTGCACGTGAAGCCCGAGGATGGGGAGGACTGGAGCGTTGACCATCTCTTCGAGAATAAGAGTTCATTTCTGAACAGGTTTCTTCTGTACCTGCTCTATGACGCTGGGGCATTTGCGATAAGCCTTGAACCAATCGCCGAATTCGGGAAACGACAAAGCATCCCTAAAAGCCATATCGTGCAACGCTACGGCACGGGTTCATATGCGCACGTTCTCGGACTCTTCTCGGACCATACAAAAGTGGCGAAGAGGCTCGCGAAAATGAAAGATAGTGACAATCAGTTGTCCGATGAGCTTTGGCTGCCCGGATTCTTCTCTCCCGATCCAAGAGGAATATTATCATGACAACGGCGCCGCATCCGTTCGAACCCAAGCAAATCAAACCGCAGTACCCAGAGCCCGTCCCAGGAGCTTCGCAATTGGCGGCGCTGCCTTTCACGGCAGCTGTGGCAGGGTATCTTCGAAGCGTTGGGATAGCCGATACAACGAGGGTTGTGCTCCACCGCGCAGTCAACCGCGAGGGCGGCGAATTTCTTCAGCAATTGAGCGCCTACTCTGGAATTCCTTACGATCCCAGAGGGGCAGGAAGGATGAACGCTGTCACGACCGGCATCATGGGAAAGGCATTTGCGCTTCAGAAAATAGTGCGAACGCGAGCTTACCCCTCGTCTGAGGCGTTGCTGAAGGATCTGAAGAAAGACATGAAAGAGATTGGGGATGATCGAGACATCAAGACGGTAGCTCGGTCCTATCTTGCGCTCCCAATGACCTCATCGACCAAATGTGTCGTCGCGATACTTTACGCCGATACCTTCTCAATCAATGCGTTTTCGGATGATGACAGGCTTAATTGCTTGATTGGTATGTGCGAAGATTTTTGTCAACTTCTCGATAGTCTGACTGCACAATCGCTTCCGGGGATCCAAAACTTTGAACTAACGCGAGGTGCGCCGGTTAAAGATACAGCGACCGTGTACCCACGACTTCAGCAGGTGCTTGAGGACCGTGCAACGCCAAAATTCACTCGGCTTACATCGCTCAATTTCGAAGCGGCGAGCTAGCGCTTGGGCTATTTACGTTGAAGTACACGCGCCTCTCAAATGTTCGCCTTTTGTGCTTCGAAAGTCGCATAAATGGCAGTGTGGAACTCAACGGCGGCTCATTGGTTTTGCGGGTTCAGCTCGTGGAAAAGGTCCGTCGGCCTTCCATGAATGCGGGTTTCCGCATCGCCTACCTCGATACGGTCGATGAACGCCGGACAGGCGAGGCGGAACCGTATCTCGCCCGAGAGCACATTCGCGCGCATGATTTCGACGAACGCGGCTATCTTTTCATCCGCAGTGAGAAACCTGCGTTTGACGGATGCAGTGGTGCTACGCTTGTGGAACCCCGGGGCGTCTCTATGCGGCAATCCCTCATCGTGAGCCGATGCTATTGTGCAAGTTTCGCAGCACTGCGGGTGGCCATATCGCCCAAGACAGCATGAAGAAGCGTTCCAACTTCCTGTTGGGCGACCCCGGGTGCAATTCCTGATTCGGACAGTTGAACGAGAATTGCCTTGGCGGTGTTGCGCCAGAAGGCGTTCGCGTCCTCCCCGTTCTTGGATTCTAGGACCCGGGCGATCCCTTCGACCAACTTCCGCCGCCGATGCAGCGGAAACGCGCTAATGTTTGAATCACACATCGATCACCTCACCCCTTCAGTCGCGCGAATAAGCATTGGCGGGTGAGAAAATTTGGTTAACAGCGCTTTTGGACAATGGTCAGCAATGGAATAAAGCGTCTACCCAACAAGCCAAGAGGTGTGCCGCGTGTTGATGATCGGCGCGTGCTGAACGGCATCTTCTGGGTGCTGCGCTCCGGTGCTCCATGGCGCGACCTGCCTCAGCGCTATGGGCCGCGCACCACCTGTTGCAACCGCTTCGTCCGATGGCGAAAAGCAGGTGTGTGGCTGCGCAGTAAACGAGTCTACGGCCTAAGTGTCTGAATCGGAATGACCGGCATGTTATCAGGTCCTTGCGAGGCGTCGGGTGAGCATGCGGATGTTTGCGACCTGTGCGGATTCGATGGATCGCTCGAAGTCCTTGGCCAGCCCCTTCGGCATCTGCCCAGCCATGCGAAGGTCCGCTCAACGACCCATCGGCGCGGCAGGACTTCGAAGCCTTTGGCGCTGTCCGACCGCTTGACGATCTCCATGGTGAACTTGCCGATCCTTTGCAGGGCGCCCCGCAGTTTCGGCCCTGCATAGCCACCATCGGCAAAGACATGGCGCAGCCACGGCCAGCGCTCGAGTATGGATTTCAGGACGGCCGGCGCGCCGTCGCGGTCCTGGATGTCGGCGGCGTGAACGACGACGCCGACCAGCAGGCCCAGCGTGTCGACGACGATGTGCCGCTTGCGGCCCTTGACCTTCTTGCCGGCGTCGAAGCCACGAACTCCGCCGCTTTCGGTGGTCTTCACCGACTGGCTGTCGATGACGCCGGCGGACGGGCTTGCCTCCCGGCCTTCCCGTTCGCGCGCCGCCATGACGAGTTCATTGTTGATGGCGCGCAGCAATCCTTCGTCCCGCCAGCGCCAGAAGTACTTCTGCACCGTCGAGAACGGTGGGAAATCCTTCGGCAGGAGCCGCCATGCTCCGCCCGACGAAGCCATGTAAAGCAGCGCGTTCACGACCTCTCGCAAGTCCGTCTTCCGCGGCCGCCCGATCCGGTTCGGCGCTGGCATCAGCGGCTCGATCAGCGCCCACTCCGCGTCCGTCAGGTCGCTTGCGTAGCGCGGGCAGCGCCGTTCATAGTGAGGGCGAGTGGTTTCAGTCCAGGGCATCATGATCTCCGTCGAATCTCAGCAAGCCGACAGAATCACAACCCGCTGAAATGACTCACTTCTTTTTGGAGCGGACACTAAGGTTTGCGGAGCCTCACGCCGGCGCGGCTGCCGTTCTCCGGGATGAACTCGACGCCGGCGGCCTAGAGGGCGACGCGCAAGGCAGCAACGGTTCGCTCTTGTGTGGGGCCCTGTCGGGCCGCGACATCTACTTAATGTCTACTCTTGACAGTAGCCGCGACCATAACTTTTGATAGCAAGTCAGGGTCGCGGGATGCCGAGCCGCTTGAAATACCGAGTTAGGTCCGGGTGCTCGCGATCGTCCTGCCTCAACCGCGTCGTCATCGCCGGCGAGCGCCATAACCAAACCGGGAGCGCTTATTCTCGACGGAGCACCGGGCATTCTCTGGTTGTGAAGACGGTGCTTGATCACCAGCCGCCTGAGTGTGTCTTCGCTTACGTTGTAGTCGTGCCTGAACAGATCAATGGCCCTCTGGACCGTGATCGCCTCTGCCCGTGGGATGTAGAGCGGCCGAAGCCGTTCGGCTGTTTCTGGCGCTGTTTTGACAGGGAGCGCATTGGTCATTCGGCCCATCGCGCTTTTCTGCGGCCCGCCGTTTCGCCCGACATCACGGAACGATATCGGCCCCCATGTATTAGAAACCCATGGACACTATGGAACCCCATGGCCACGGGATGGTGGCCGACCTTCTGACATCGGAAGTTGCCAACGCCAGGCAGCGCATCCACCGGACCGAGCTCGCGCTTCAACGCACTGAAGAAATGCTGGCCGAAAATCTCGCGCTGTGCAGCAGGATACGAACTGCGGTGGAGGCCGCAGACCGCTTGATGAAGATCGATCCCCCAGCTTTGAGGGACGTCGCGCGAGTTGAACTGGGCCGGCGTTTCATTTTCGCGGCCTTGCGGCACCGTCCCGCAAGAGCCTGCCCTACATCACAGCGTGAGCAAACATCGGACATAAGCATTCCAACGTTCACCGACCCAGACCGACACGAATCTTCAGTTCAAAGAGCGAGGATTAATGCTGCGGCAAACGAAGGGGCACCGGGGGCTTCGCGCGAGCCAGTTATCCGATCTCCCGCTCAGAAATTTCTCCAAATGTTCCGACCTCCTGATGGAACCCATTCGTTGCGGGCGAGTTGCGGCTCATTGGGACGGATTTCCCGAACATGACAACGAGCAACAAAGCAGACCATCAGTCTGTCTCCGAAGCGTTTCGGAAACTGATCCGTTCCGAGGGCTATCGTCATAACGTACAAACGTTATTAAATCTGGGGGTCGAACCAGAACTGCCGCCAAACAGTCATTACTTGCGGCTATTGATTGGGCCAAACAGGGCCGACGGAAGAAGGTCCCTAGCCGGCTGGCTGAGCGCCAAAGCGGAAGAGTACAGAGGCTCGCTCCGTACTTGTTTCTCTGGTTCCCGCTCAGAAATTCCGGCAAACATTTCTTCTTGATTTTTCCCGACAGAGGATCATGAACGTCCCCTTGGGTTCTCGCTGAGGTGGGAGGCCTTGTATGAACGCTTGGACGAACTGCCGACCCGACAAAGTGACTGCCAAACACCTTGTTCACGAGCTGATCCTACAAGCCCGTCGCGGCCAAATCATCTCCGTCAAAGAGACTATCGCAGCGGTGCGCCGAGACGGGCCACATCTGGCGGAAACTGACTGCGAGCTGGTGGAGTTTATTGTCAATGTTGCCCCAGCCTTTGGCCTGTTCGTCGGGTTCGATCTTCGCGAATAGCCTCATGGCAACCCATTGGTTCTCGCCTGCGGTGTACGTCAGGACAGACCGACCTGGGATTGTGGGAGAAAGGCGGCTCGAGGCGCGTCAATAGGATCGAGGAGGAGCATGAGGGTCTTCGCGAGCTGGTGTCCGATCCCCACCACAGAAATTCTACAAAGATTCCTGACTGTCGCGGCCCAGCACCGTGCCAATTTGTACGATTCGTACATGGCGTTGATGTCCGTCAGGAAGTGAGTAGATTCCCCTTCGGCGTGTCCCTGGGGAGGGCTGGATGAGCGTCGCGCAAAGGGTCGGTCCGCTTCTAGAGCAAGCAATCACTGTACTCCTCAACAGGGCGGACCGTCGCGATACGGTCTCGATCAAAGCGGCACTACGCGAAGCGCGGGAGACTGCGCCTTATTTGGTGGCCTCCGACGAAGAACTAACCGAGGCAATCGTCGAGGCAGCAACTGCCATGGGCCTCTGCGTGGCTTTCGACGCCCAGGAGTAGCTGTCAGCCAACTTCAGCCGCTGTGGCATCGCAACGGAAGCGCGCAGTCCTGCGTCATTTTCGATAGTCAGAGGTAATCCGCAATTACCGTCGCAAGCTGCTAAATCTGCCTGAGAACGGGAACTGGGCTGAGCAAAAGTATTTGCTGGAGGAACGTGATCGGGCCGACAAAGAGTGACGTATGGCTCTCCACTGGTTCAACCCTCCGGTCCCGGTCAAGGCCGAGCGTCCCGGGATCATCCACAACGTCAACAACGCCGAGACTGCCGGCGAGGAGCTGATGAAGTGGACCAAGCGTGGCCCTTGCTGGGACCTCGCGGTGCGTGTTTGCATGGCCGTGATTTTCGACGAGATGGAACCTGAGGAGGCTCGCAAGGCGTTCCTGGCTGCTGCAAAAGAGGAGGGGACATTACTCCCCCCAATGATAACTAGCTAAATTGGATGCGGCATAAGCTTCTAGGTGTAATTATCAACACGGCCTTGCGAAAGGAGCCCGCCGCCGGTGAGGGAGAGGCGACGGACCCCCCTACAGCGGCTGCAGATCACGAAGAATCCCGCTGCCACCTATAAACCCGCGAGGGCCTACATCGTTCCGTTAGCTGCGGCTAAAGCGGGGTTGGTCGGCGGGCTCTTGCCGCTCTAAGTTCCCCCTTATGGGTCCTCTCTGGTTCTCTCCCCCGGTCTACGTGAAGACGAAACGTCCGGGCATTCGCAATGGGGTCAGCCACGTCGAGGGAGCCGCCGAGGAACTCATGGCGTGGGACACAAAGGGCCCGAGGTGGACCAAGGCGGTCCAATCCTGCGTCGACGCGTTCGAGGGCAGGGTGTCCCCCCATGAGGTCCGTGAAGCCTTTGAGGCGGCTGCCAGGGAGGCCAACGTGTATCTCTCCCCTGAGTAGGAGGTATCATGGCAACCCATTGGTTCGTCCCTCCGGTGTTCGTGAAGACTGAAACCGGTGTCAGGCATGGCTGCAACAATGCGAAGGCAGCCCTTGAACAGCTCAACATGTGGACCCGGCGAGGGCCTCGCTGGCACAAGGCGGTGATCCTCTGCCTGTCAGCCTTGGAGGGCGATTCGATTGACCCGCACATAATACGAAAGGCCTTTGAGGCTGCCGCTAAGGAGGCCAACGTGTATCTCTCCCCTGAGTAGGAGGTGTCGTGGCAACCCATTGGTTCTCCCCTCCGGTGTACGTCAAGACCGACCGACCTGGGTCACCTACGGGTGCAACAACGTCGAGGGTGCCGCCGAGGAACTCATGAAGTGGGCCAAGATGGGACCTAAGTGGAGGAAGGCTGTGCAACTGTGCGCCGACAGGAGGTCCGTCAGGCTTTCGAGGCTGCTGCCAAGGAGGAGGGGGTGTTCCGTGAGTAGCAGGCCGGTGCCCATGGCTATGTTGGGACGGACCCGCTAGGCTGTCCGAATGCTGACCAAGTCCGCGCTGCTCGAAATAGACCCGGATACGAGAGCATTCACTCTGGTCGGCGCATTTATGGGCCATTTTGCACTTCTTGAAACTGGCATCGGAGCTTGCTCTGGGCGAGGTACTTGGCGTCTATGGGGCACGTCGAGGTAAGGGGACCGGAACCGGAATGTCAGGCTTCTAAAGCCGATGGCAGAAACCGGATACGGATGTCGAAAAGGCCGACCGCCTCGTGTTCGACCTCGACCCCGATGAAGGCCTCGATTTTGAGGCCGTCCGCGCCGCTGCCTTTCAGTTCCGCGCTATCCTTGAACCGCTGGGGCGGGGTCGCGCTGACCAATCCTTGCCCAATCTTGTCAAACGGCTTCCAAAACTGACCCCCGATCGGCGTCCAATTTTGGCTCTGACGCACTTTTGGTGATGATTGAACCTTAACCAGCACCGATGACGCGGGCCTGAAGCAGGTCGAGCTTTCCTCGGCCGTACATTTGGCGT
>NZ_JAMYSW010000029.1:0-38651 GCF_040322135.1 Mesorhizobium sp. M0189 | reverse complement strand
AATCTGCCCGTAAGATCAATGAGTTCGACGACCTTGAGCGCGGCCTCGACTTCGTTCTCACCATCGCTCGGCGAGACTGCCGCCAGGCACAGCCGGGTCTCGGCGGCGAAGGCCGACACCGTCAACGGCGGACTGGCTGCCAAGCCCTTCTCGTAGGCCCGCCGCAAAGCCTTGCCGTCAAGCGACACCACCTCGGGCGTCTCTCGGCTGGCTCGGGCGAAAGCTGCGGCAAAGGCAGCAAAGGCGCGACCGAAGGCCTCCGGGTCGAGCAGGCGCAGCAGCCGCGAGAAGGTGTCGTGGCTGGGGGCTGCGTCATAGTCGATCAGCCGCGACAGCGCCTGCTTGCGCTCCTGCGCGAGCAGGGCAAATTCCGTCGCATTGCTGGCGCCGCACAGGCTTGCTGCGATCATCATCACGATCAGGTCGCCAAGCCGGTGCGTGGCGTTGGGCGCGCGTGGATCAGGCACCGCGCCAAAGTAGCTCTCAAGGCAGGAAATGGCAGTCGCTCCTTCGCTCAACTGCCTCTCCAAAGAATCCTTTCTCAGCCTAAACTCAACCCCAAAATCGCCATATGCGATTCCCCTGCCTCGAGGGGGGAGATGGCCGGCAGGCCAGAGGGGGGCGCGAAGGAACGCCAGCCTCTGTTTTCGTTTCCCGCCGGAATGAGCCGATGGCGGCAACTTACAAATTGATCACCAAGGCCGGCGGGACAGTGCCCCCCTCTGCCCTGCCGGGCATCTCCCCCACGAGGGGGGAGATCGGCAGCATCACCCGCCTCTCTTCTTCACCAACCTTGCGTGCCGGCGCCAGTACCACCACGTCAGCACGCGGTTGCGGAACACTCTTCTCATCGCGCCCATGTCAAACCCCCAGCAGCACGCGGCGCTGGCCGGTGAGCTCACTGGGCGACAAATCGGTCTTCACCGTTCCCGCGGTCCCATCATTGGCCGCCAGCTGGGCCCGCAACGCGGCCTCGCGCGCCTGCACGTCCTTGTCGGCAATGGTCGGTGTCGGCGGCAACGGCTTCAGCGCCGGCGGCTTTTGAAAAAGGCACATGGTTTTCTCCAAAGTGAGAGATTCTCGTCCAGTCGTAGAGCAGAAAATCCTCGCCGTTCCGGCCGTAGCCCGGCAGGCGGCAGCGTTGCGTGGCACCAAGCCGGGCCAGCCAGCGCAGCGCCAATTCATTGGCGGCCAGCGCTCGCGCCTCGACCCGCCAGGCGCCGTGCGCCGCAACCTGCGGCCCGAGCACGGCGTGAAAGAATTCCGTAATCCCAGGCACGCAGCGCCTCATGCGGCGCGTGCCCCAGCTCCAGGCGATCCACAGCCCGCTGCGCTGTTCGGCGGCGCCGAAGCCGGCCTCCGGATTGCCGTCGAGCTCGGCAACATAGGCAAACCCCTGCAGCGCCGTCAGCGCCAGCAAAGCCGGCGACCACTCGTCGAACTGGCAGTCGATCTCGGCTCGGTCCTCCGGCCGCAGGTTGGCGGCGATATAGGAGAGATCGCGCAGTGTGGCGGGGATGATGCGGATGGTCACCGAAACGCCCCCAGCGGATCGGCCTGCCCCGCCTTCCGCCGCGCGGCTTTGAACACCGCCGGGTCGACCACCGCTTCCCTCAGCATCATCACGCCATAGCGGGTCGCCGCCATCAAATCGTCGCGCAACTTCACCACCTGGCCATCCCGGCGGTGATAGAGCCGGAACTCCTCGAACCACGGCAAAAGCGTCGAAAACACCTTGAAGCGGCCTGATTGCATGCGATCGAGCATGTCCATCAGCCCGGCCTCGACCGATACCGAACCGTCGGCGAACTGCGCATGGCTGGCGAGCATGTTCAGCCCATGTGCCGAATATTGCTTGGCAAGCGCGGTGCCGGCACCCTCCAGTGTCTCGCGGCGGCCGTCGCGCGGCCATGCCCATGGCAGCCATTCGCCCCACGGTTTCAGAGTCAGCGCCTGCATGGCGGGAGTCTGCTGCGAAGCGCGGCAGGCCTTTGTGACATAGACGACGTCGGCCTCCGTATCCCAGGCGAGCTCGACCGCCGCCGAGGGATGGTCCCAGCCGAAATCGAGTGCGCCGAGCCGCGGCCAATAGCGCGGCAGCGGGAACGGCTCACAGGCGATCAGCTCCTCGGCCACCGGAAATATGCGGCCGGAGCCGAGCACCGGAATGCCTTTGGCCCGCGCCTCACGCTCATGCGCCGGATAGGCGGCAATGATCTCGGCGCGCTGCTGCGGCGTATAATGCTCGGCATCGTCGATGGTCATGAAGGTGACGTGACGGGTCATTGTTTTCACCCTCGCGGCATTGAATCATGGTGGCAGGTGTTGGACGTATGCTGCTGTTCGGTAAGATGTTTTCATGATGGCGGGACAGCGCCCCCCTCTGTCCTGCCGGACATCTCCCCCTCAAGGGGGGAGATGGCAGCTTCAGCGTCTCGCTTATCCGCAAGCATTGGAGATTGGCGAAAGCCAATGCGACATCCAATCTCCCCACTAGAGGGGGAGATGTCCGGCAGGACAGAGGGGGGCGCGAAGGAACGCGAGTTGCGCGATTTCGCAGCCCTGTCATCCCCTCCCCATCCCTCCCACCTGCTCCGCGGACAAAAACAGCAGCACCACGTCCGACATGCCGAGCAGCGGCGTGAAGGTGACGATGGTGATGCCGCCGGTGGCGTTGGTGCGGGTCAGCCCTTCGGAATAGATGTCGAGCGGCGGCTCCTCGTCGAACCAGACGCCGTGCAGCGTTTCGCCCTGCCATTTCTCGCGGCCTTTCTCGTAGCTCTTGAACGACAGCACCGATTCGTCGGCCTGGACATCGCCGCCGCCGCCCCAGCGCACCACGACGCTGTCGAGCGCGCCCGGCGCCCGTCCCGCCATCGTGCTGACGAGGGCGTCGGCCGGGATCATCCCGGTGCCCCAGGCCGCCTGCTGCTGTGGCGGGCCGATCAGGATGCGCTGCGGGTTGTCGCGCGTGCTTTCACCGGTGACGCCGGCCGCCCACATCCGTACCGCACAATCGAAAACCTTGCCTTGCCACCAATCGGGATAGCGGCCGGTGAGGTGCATCGCCCACTCGGCGCCGCCCGCCCTGGTCTTGCCGAGCTGGTTGCCGGCCATGAACAGGCGCTCGCGATTGGTCGCGCCGGCTGCGTGAAATTCGGCCTGTCGGGGATAAGGCCGATAGGCGGCAAGCTGGTTAGTGCGGCGCCTCCGGTCCAGCTCCGCCAGCAGGCTGAGATATTCCTTCCTTGCCGCCGGGCTGGGCGAAGCCTTTTGCGAAGTCCGGCTTCTCGAGGAACGGCCTAAGGACGGCTTCGAGGCCGCGGATGCGCTGCCTGATTTCGTCATCGCTCAATGCATCCAGATTGTTGATGTTGACACTAAGATCCTTGGGCAGCACCGAGAGCACGAGCTTCAGATACTGATCGGGCTTTTCGGCGCGCACCTCGGCGATGACGCCGGCGCCATGGGCGCGGAAATCGGCGCGGATCGCTTCGAGGAAGCCGTCGGCCAGCGTCTTCTTCGCCCGCTTGGTTCGCTTGCCGGGTGCTTGATCGTGCGGCTGGGGATCGCCGGTGGAAGGAGCCTTGGCCATGCCCTACTCTGCCGTCCCGGCGGAGATCGCCGGCTTCTTGTTGGCTGGCCGCACAATGCGCTTGCGCGGCTTGGCCTTCTTGCCGGCGCGTGCCGACTTCGGCTTGTGCGGCTGGCTCGCCGGCTTCGCATCAGTCAGCGTGCCGGGCTTCATCGCACCGGCGTCAAGCAAGGCATTCAGCCGTGCCCTGAGAATTGCCACCGCCTTGCCGTCGAGTGCTTCCGACGGGAAGCCGAAGCCGCCGACCGCATCGACGATACCGCCACGCAGCATACCGATCCGCACGCCGGCGGCGACCAGTTCGAAGCGGCCGATGCGTGCATAGGGTGCGGCGCCGGCGAACTCGCCAATGGCGCTGACGACCTCGTGGCCGTCATCGTCGGTGATGATGGTGGCGTAACGGTTGGACATGGGGATGTTCTCTGGGGTGGGCGCACGAGCGCGTTGCGGGATTCATGGTTGGTGATTTCGCGGTTCCGACGATCGTCAGGTCGCGTTCCTTCGCGCCCCTGTCCTGCCGGCCCCACAGCTGGCAGCTCACGTAACGTTTGGTCGAAAAGGAAGCCTGAAACAAAAAACCCGCCTCGGCGGGCGGGTCGTTGGAGCCAATTGGCACCATACCCAAATTAGTAGCATAGCTGCCGGCACAAAGCAAGAACAAAATGTGGCATCAGCGGAAAAAAATGCACTGACGACCTCGCACCCTTCATCGGTGGACGGCTGGAAAGAGGGGTTCTTTGGCGAGAAAGGCGGGGCATTGCGTGAGACTTGCGTTGATGGGATGGTGTTTGCGCTTGAGGGAACGCGTCATGGGCAATGTCACCGGTCACTACGGCAGCGACGGCATCGTCGATCGCATATTGGCCGCGATCCCGGACGCCGACCCGGCCGGCAAACTCGCCGCCGCGCAACTCTATCCATTCGATCAGCTCCATGGCCGCGAACTGATCGCCACGCGGGAGCATGCTGCCCGTCTTGCGCCTTCGCCGATAGATCGGACCTTGGATATCGGCAGCGGCATTGGCGGGCCGGCAAGATTTCTGGCCTCGACCTATGGCTGCCAGGTCGACGGCATCGACCTGACGCCGGCCTTTGTCGCCGCGTCGAGCCGACTGACCGCACTCAGCGGATTGTCCGACAAGGTTCGCTTCCATCAGGCCGACGCGACGAAATTGCCTTTTGGCGACAGCACGTTCAATGCGGCGATCTGCTTCTATGTCGGCATGAACATCGAGAATAAGGCCGCGGTCATCGACGAGGCCTGGCGCGTGCTGAAACCGCGAGGCAGGCTGATCTGGACCGAGGCCGTGCTCGCCGGCGGCGAGCCGTACTACCCCATGCCCTGGGCGGTTTCGCCGGCGACCAGTCACCTCGCCGATCGGGAAAAATTGAAAACCCTGTTTGCAGATGCCGGGTTTCGCATCGACGAGATCGTCGACGAAACCGGCGAACATGTTGAGCTGGCGCTGCAGAGAGCCAATTCCGGCATCGTGCCCTCGCCGACGCAGCAGCAGGCAAATGAAATCGTCATGGGCGCGGAATTCCTGCAGCGCCGCCGCAACTACATCCGAAGCCTGAGTGACGGAAAGCTCGCCTCGCTCGCCGTGATCGTCTCCAAACCGGCCTGAAACAAAAAACCCGCCTCGGCGGGCGGATCGTTGGAGCCAGTTAGCACCGTACCTAGATTAGTAGCATAGCTGCCGGCACAAAGCAAGAACAAAATACGTTGCGGCGGCAAAAAATGCGAGGTGGTGGGCGAAGCACACCGGCCGGCGAGACGCCACCGTCCGGATCAGAACAGGCATTCGCGCGTTTGAAGCTTAGCCAATGGGAGCAAAAGCCATGAACGTCGCCAATCTGCAACTCGAAGGCCTGCTTATGGCCATCGCATCGATCAATCAGGTCCTGGTCCGCAAGGGCGTGCTCTCTGTCGAGGAGATAGACATCGCCTTGCGCAAGGCCGAAGCCAGCGAGACCAACGAGGAAAGGTCCGAAGGCATGTCGGCGTCGAGCCGCGACGCCGTCAACTTCCCGATCCGACTGCTGGAGTTGGCCAATCAGTGTCAGCCGGAGACGGACATGCCGTCCTTCTCGAAACTGGCGCGCATGGTCGGTCAGATCAAGGAACCTTACAACGACCAGATGTGACGCGGCGATCATAACTGGCGCCGCGATCGGAGTTGACACAGCGATAACGGCTGCCGTGCCGGGCTGGCGGCGACTGCTAGCGGCCCTGCATGATCCTGATGACCTTGCTGTTGTCGGCGGTTGGCGAATGCAGCTTCACATAGTCGGCGTAGGTCAGTCTGCCACTGGCAATGGCATTGCTGATACGGCTGCACAGGGCCGTCTCGTACTTCGCCACGCTCACATTCATGAACGCAGCGTAAGTCTTCTTTTCGCCGAGCGACGTGGATTTCTCTCTTGCAATGCAGTCCTTGATGACCAGGCGCTTCACGGCAGGGCTGCCTTCAAGCGTGGCATGCATCGTGTTGAATTCGCCTTCGGTCAACGTGGTGCAGCCGGCAAGCAGTGACGCGCCGATCATGGCGGCAGCAAAACGCGTGGCGATGTTCATGAATTCCCCCTCAAGACCCGTGTCTTGCTTAGCCCGTCGAAAGTTGGAAGTACAGAGGGAATGCAGGCGCCTCTACAAAAAGCATAAACCTAGAACGCCCGTTACTTTAGCTGTCGCTTTTATTGCAGTCGACCTGCGATGGCCTGAATGACGGGACCCGGCCGTCCTCGATGTCACGACGATGCTGGTGCGGATCGAGACGCCGGATCCGAAATTCCGGCATCACCCCCTGCCAAGCTTCAGCGCCAGGACGCGGCCTGGCCCGTGCACGGCGGCAAACAGCAGCCCGGCCAGGAAGGTGAAATGGTCGACGAAGAAGCCGAACTCCGCCTGGTTGCCGGCCCAGTGCGATGGCCCGTGGAAGGCGAAGCCCAGGAACAGCACATAGGCGCCGGCGACGAGTGCTGCCCAGGAGAAGAAGGCGCCGGTCAGGAAGCATAGGACGAGGACGACCTCGAGCAGGGCTGCGCACCAGGCCAGGAACAGCGGGAACGGAAATCCGGCCGCCGCGATATAGCCGGCGGTGGCGCCGATATCGATGAATTTGAAGGTCACGGCCATCAGGAAGACGGCGGCAAAGATCAGGCGGGCGACAAGGATTGCCGCGGTCTGCCACGGCGACTGAACGGATGATTGAGTGGTTTCCAAGGTCATGATGTCCTCCCAAGAGTTGCGACGGTTTCGCCCCAAGGACGCACCACCAGCCGCAAGCCCGACATCATCCCCCGAAAAACCTGCAGGATACAAGCGCGTAGCGGGCCAGACATTGCAGAACCTGGTTCCTCGCCCAATGGAGGCAGGGCGCATTTGCCCATGCCCCCCACCCCCGTGTTTCCCACCCTAATTGCTAAGTCAATTGGGGGTCAATCCCACCTCTCCCCGAGGGGAGAGGAGGTCGCCTGCGTTGATGCCAGCCTCTTCTCCCCAGCGGGGAGAAGGTGGCCGCCCACGGGTCTTGCCTCCGGCAAGCCCGAGGACAGGCTCCGCGGCCGGATGAGGGGGACTCCCTATCGATTGTCTGCCTTTACTAGGGCGAGGAACCAGGTTCAGGACTACCCCACCTTGGCCCCCGGCTTGCTGATCGGCTCCCGTATCGTTCCATACTGGCTGCCCCAGCGGTCGGTCATCGCCCAGCGTATGTCCCAGAGCTCCGGGAAGAAGCGGTGGCGGGCGCCGGCCTCCAGCAATTCGACCGGCCGGCCCTTCAGCGATTTCGCGCCGAGGCCGATCGTGCGGTGGATGAGGTAGAGGTGGTTGGCGCGGAATTTCTGGAACAGCTCGTCGAACTCGACCAGCGCTTCGGCAACGACATAGCTGTCGCCGTGATCGTAGCCGGCATCGTAGACGTCCTCGACCGAGAGCCCGCGGCCATCGAGGTAGGACGCCTTGAAGGCCCGCCACAGATCGGGCGGCAGCCGCAGCAGCTGCTTGAAGCCCGGCGATTCCTGGCCGCTGCCATTGCCGAGCTGCAACCGGATCTGCTGGTATTCCTTGGGCGACATGGTTTCGAGCAGGTCGAGCTGCGCCGTCATCATGCGCATCAGCCGGTGCACGCGCCCCATCAGCGTGACGATGCGATGCGTGTCCTGCTTTTCCAGGAAATCGACGACGTCGACCAGCGTATAGGCGATGAGCTTCATCCACAGTTCCTCGACTTGATGCACGATCTGGAACTGCAGCTCGTCGGCATTGACCATCTCGGCCAGCGGCTTCTGGCAGGCGAGCAGCCTGTCGCATTTGAGGTAGACGCCATAGTCGCGCATCTCAGGCGTTTCGATGCGGGCATAATAGTCCTGCTTGTCCATGGCCATGCTCCTTGCCCCGGCCGTCGGGCCGCAGGCGCTTGTTGGGTCCCGGTCCCCGAGTCTAATCGCTTTCTTGCCGAACATTGTCCCTTTCTGTTATTCGGCTGGCGGGAAACAAAGGACAAAAACTGCATCTGAAGCGGAAGGAAAGAACGAATGCTGCTGGATGCGGTCGACCGGAAGATCGTCGCGGCGCTCGAACGCGATGCCCGCATCTCCTTTGCCGCGCTCGCCGACGAGGTTGGCCTGAGCAAGACGCCGTGCTGGAAGCGGGTCAAGGCGCTGGAGGACGCCGGCGTCATCCGCGGCTACTCGACCCGCATCGACCCGGCCAAGCTCGGCTTCGGCATCGAAGCCTTTATCCAGGTGTCGATCGATTTCGAGCTGTCGGACGCCTTCGAGGCGGCGGTGCAGAAGCATCCGCTGATCCGCCGCTGCCACGCCACGACAGGCGAGGCCGACTATCTCCTGCAGATCGTCACCGTCGACATGATGGCGCTCGACAGGATGCTGCGCGAGGAGCTCAGCCGGTTACCCGGCGTGCGGCGCACGATCACCTCGATGGCGATGCGCGAGATCAAGGGCGGCATCTCGTTCGCCAATGCCGTCGGGCATACGCAGACAAAGCGATAGACGGGCGGCGGGGCGGCGCCCCGGTCAGGCCCTCGTCACCAATTCGCGCCCCAGCCGCTTCGGTGGCTCGGCGCGCAGAACCACATTTGTCGTCACCGTGCCGTAGTGGCCGATGCTGTCGACGATGCTTTCAAGGTCGGGCGGTGACGGGACCACGACCTTGACCAGAAAACAGTCCTCGCCGGTCACCCGCAGTACCTCGATCACCTCCGGCAACTGGGCGAACTTCTTCAGGCAGGCCTGGATATGCTCATGCGTGGTGCGCAAGCGGATGACCGCCATGGTGCCGAGCCCGAGCGCTGCCGAATTGATCACCGCCTTGTAACCGGTGATGACGCCGCGCTCCTCCAGCCGCTTCACCCGTTCCGAAGCGGCGGGCTGGGACAGGCCGACGCGGCGGCCAAGCTCGGAGATGCCGATGCGGGCATCCTCCTGCATGATCTCGATGATCGCCAGATCGGTGGGATCGAGCCTTGGCCGATAATCGCCGTTCCGCATGATCACCTTTAATCCATCGGATTTCTTCGCTGCTTTCCGATGATCTCTCATTCCGCCGCCTGGGAGAAGACCTAGAATTGCGCGCGTTGCATCAGGAGAGAAGGGCTTCGCATGACCGAATTCATCATTGTGCCGGGCATCGGCGGATCGGGCAAAGCCCACTGGCAGACACGTTGGCAACAGGCGGACCTGGCGATGCGGCGGTTCAGCCCGGCGAGTTGGGACGCGCCGGACTTCGACGACTGGGTGGCTGCGCTGGAAGCCGCTGTAGGCCTGGCAAGGACACCACCGGTGCTCGTCGCCCATAGCCTCGGCTGCCTGCTAGTCGCGCACTGGCAGCGGATCTCGCCCCGCGAGGTCGGCGGCGCGTTGCTGGTTGCGGTTCCGGACCCTGCGTCGCCGGCCTTCCCCTCCTCCGCCCGCGCCTTCGCCGAGACACCGCAACAACGGCTTCGCTTTCCCTCGCTGATTGTCGCCAGCATCAACGATCCCTACGGCTCGCTGGACTATGTCAGGGCAAAATCCGAGCGCTGGGGCAGCGATCTCCATATCGCCGGACCGCTTGGCCACATCAATGGCGACAGCGGGCTCGGCGACTGGCCGGCGGGAATGGAGCTGCTGACGGCTTTTCTCGGGCAAACGCAAGCAAGCGCCCGAGGCGCCGTGCTTCAGCCGTGACCGCATCAGGACGGCTACCGCGCCGCCGCCCTGACCTGGTTGCGCCGCGATGCCGCGCCTCAGTTCGATGCTGCGGCCGGCGAGCTGAGTTCGAGGAACGGTACGGTTGAGCCCGGGATCATCGACTTCGGCAATTCCCCGTTCCATCTCTCCGCCTTGGTCAGTTCGACCAGCAGCGGATTGTTGGCGATTGCGGCGGCGCGGGCCTTGATGGCTTCCGCGGTCGCCTCGCCTTCGATCCTGGTCTTGTAGGCGCTGGCTTCGGCTTCGGCCTTGACGCTGTCGGCGCGGCCCTTGGCCTGGGTGACGGCGATGTCGGCCTTGATCTTTTCCTGCTGCAGGTTTTGTTCCTGCTTCTGCACCTCGACCTGCGCCGTCATCCTGGCTTCGACCGCCTGCTCGTAGGCGTCGGAGAAGTCGATGTTCTCGACCTGCACGCTGTCGATCATCACCGGGCCATCGGTTACCGCCGCAATGGCCTCGGCGACGTCCTTGTTGAACTTCGCCCGGTTCTGGATCACCGACACCGCGTCGTACTGGCCGAACACCGTCTTGATTTCCTGCGGTGCTTTCCTGGCGATGACACGGTCGGCCAGTGCCTCGATCGACCCGTAATTGGTGTAGACGTTGCTGACTTCGGCGGCCGGCACGTGGAAATTGACGGTGACGCGCATGTCCGCCGGCTGCTGGTCGCGCGAATAGGCCTGCATGGCCGGCAGGCCGCTGCAATCGTTCTGGTTCTCGCAGCCCCATTTGAGCACCTGCTGGCGCAGGCTGATCTTCTCGACGCGCTGCAGCCATGGCAGCTTGAAATGCAGCCCGGGATCGACGACCGAGCTCAGCGCCCCGTTGGTCAAGAGCACGCCGCGGTCGCCCTGGTCGATCGTGTACCAGGATCCCAGGAGCGCAAAGACGCCGAGCGCCACGATGACGAGGGCGATCAGGCCGGAACCGATCGACGCCGTCCCCGGCTTGCCCTGCGGACGGCCCGAATTGCCTCGCGTATCGGTCATTGCCCACCCCAACTTGATTGCCCGTGCTGGTTTTGCCCACAATAGTGGCGGCATTGCAATCCTCTGGACATGGAAGGATGTTCGCGCCGGCCGGTCGGACCGGCCGGGTGGTTCGGGCCGGCCAGGGCAATTCCCTACGCCGAAATTGCTTTACGGCACCTGCGTAATGCTGCCGCTGCCTCTGACCTCCGAACGCCGCATGGTCGGGTGCCCATAGACGTCGCCGTCACCGCTGCCGGAAATCGTGACGTCCGCATACGCTTGTGCGGTAATCTCCGCATCGCCGCTGCCGCGGATCTCGATCCGCGCGGATTGGGCGATAAGGTTCCTGAGCCGGCCGGTGCCCGAACCGCGGATATCCAGATCGACCGTTTGGGCGGTTCCGGTTGCGGTAACGCTGCCGCTGCCGCGGATGTTCAGCTGCAGCCCGGGCTGATTGATCTGCGACAGGGCAAGGTCGCCGCTGCCGACCACTTTCCAGTCTGAAATTGCCGGCCCCGACACGCTGACATCGAACCGGGACGCGAACCAGCCCGGTTCGCAATCCAAGGTGAGCCTGCTGCCTTCCATCCGCACATGGTCGATCAGGGTCGACTCGCCGCTGACGACGGCCTCGGCCTTGTCACCCGGCTGATAACGGACTGAAGCCGGCAAAGCGATCGTGAAACTGCCGTCGTTGCGGAACGGCAGCGTGACCTCTTTTCTGGTCGATGTGGTTGCTCCGCAGGTGGATTGTCCGCCAATCCATGAACCCCCGGCGTTGATCCAGTCCGGCCCGGCCAGCCCGATGCCGACGGCCAGGAAGAGCGCGGCGCCGGCCAGTCCCGCCGCTGCGACGAATGCCAGTTTTCCCGTCATGGTCCGTTTCCTTCAACGTGATGACAAATTGCGATCTTGGCACCGCTCAAGCCTGGTTGCGGTCCGGGTGGGTCAGACGGGAATGCATCCGGGCATAGCGCCCGAAGACCTGTATGCCGGCGCTCGACCCCAGCAACAGCAGGGCGCCGCCGCCGAGGAACCCGCACACCAGTCCGGCGCCGATGAAGACGCGGCCAAGCATCGCCGTGAGCGTGCCGCCGGGCTCGAACAGCAGCGTGGTCAGAATGATCTTGATGCCCAGCGCACCGATGGCGACAAGCGTGATGCCAAGGCCGAGCGCAAGCACGACCGCGGTGATGAGCAGCGGCAGCAGGAAGACGATGTCGACGAAGGCAAGGCCGGCAAGCGCGAACGTCGCCGCCAACATGTTCGACACGCTCCAATGAGTTTCAAAACGGCGCAGCCCAGCTTCGGCGCGGAGTTCGCGGGCAAGCCTGGCCGGGTCACCCAGGGCCGCCGCGACCTCCGCTTCGCTGCGGCCCGAGGCATCGGCGAAATGGGCGGCGTAGTCGCCAATAATATCCTCGATCTCCTGAGTTGGCAGGCCGGCGAGCCCCAGTCTCAATTTTCGCAGGAAGGCATCCCTGGTCATGGCAAATCCTCAAGAAGTTTGTCGACTGCGCCCGCGAGCGAGCGCCAGTCGCGGCGATGAGCTTCGAAAGCCTGCTGGCCGAGCGGCGTGAGCCGGTAATATTTGCGCGGCGGCCCGCTGCTCGACTCGACGATGCGGGTGGCGACGAGGCCGTCATTCTGCATCCGCCGCATCAGCGGATAGATCGTGCCTTCTCCCATGTTCACAGCGGCGACCAGCGTGCTGGCGATCTCGTAGCCATAGCTTTCGCCCCGCGACAGCACGGCCAGGACGCACAACTCGAGAGCGCCTTTTCGCAACTGCACCTGGATCGAGTCGGTCATGCGTAACTTCCAATTCAATGGCTGTATATAACACGCTACCTGTTTATGCAAGGTAGCGATTGGTAGCTCGCCAGGCTAGGCGGACAATGGAGATTGGCTTTGAAAACCGCTTGTCTGTTTGACGCAGTTCCGGACGGAAAACCGCCGACACTTTTCTGGAACCGCTTTAGCGGACTTCCACTCCAGCGCAGCGCCGCGCTGGTAGGCGTTGCCTGACGCGTCCTTCTGCCGTTCGGCATCGCTTTTGCGCTTCGGGCAATCCTCGTAATTGTGGTCGCGCCCACCGCAGTAGGAGCAGCATTTTGCCGGCGCGTCGGAGCGAAGCATCGTTGGCATGCACAAGAATGCACGAAAACCCGACAGATTGCTAAGGCTGCGGCACCGGCAAGGTCGATTTCGCCACGGAACCGCTGCCGTCGCATGAAAGTTATCTGCTCATTGCAACCGGAGCACAGGACATGGCCGACGACCAGAACCGCTACGAGACCGGAGCGAGGAAATATCCGGCAAAGACGAGCCCCGACGCGGCCGACGAATTCTCGCAGGGTGCGGCCGGCAACAAGCCACCTCCCGGCGGCATGGGATTGACCAGGCCGGCTGACGATTTCGACGACAAGACCCGGCATTCGGAGGGCCAGAACCCGCCGCGCGCAGCGATCCGTCCAGACGGCAAGGCTACCGTCAAGAAGCCCGGCAAGGATGCAAGACGATGAACGTCGCCAATCTCCAGCTCGAAGGACTGATGATGGCAATCGCGGCCGTCAACAACGCGCTGGTCCACAAGGGCCTGTTATCGGTCGACGAAGTCGACATGGCGTTGCGCCGGGCCGAGGCGGCGATGACAGCGACGAGCGTCTCTATGAAGACATGTCGCCGTCCAACCGCGACGCCGTCTGCTTTCCGCTCAGGCTGCTGCAGGCGGCCAACAATCCCCAGGGCGAAACCGGCGTGCCGTCCTTTGCCGAACTGGCCAGGATGGTCGGCCGGACCAAGGAGCCCTATAACGACCAGATGTGATGGAGGACGCCATGGCCGACGACAAATCCAAGACCAAGCAGGATCGCAAACTGGTCTCCGGCGAAGAGCCATACGAGGTCGCTGCGTTTGCCCGCAAATACGGCATACCGCAAAGCGAGGCCGCGACCATTATCAAGCGCTACGGCCCCTCGAGGAGGAAGCTCGACGCGCATATGGCGAGCCGCAACGCCTGATCCACGTTGGCGGCCGGCGCCGCTCACGCCAGAAGCGTCCCTGCCCTGCCGCCTTGTCGAGATCCGCCCCGCCGGGCGGCCTGCTGTGTGTCAGGCTCGCCGCTGCGGGATTCAACGCCTGGTTTTGATAGCCGTGGAATACTCTCGCGGCGCAACAACTCATTTACCTCGACACTGTACCAGTCCGGTGAGCAAAGCCGGGGGGTCGGATGCAGGAACAACTATTGCGCTACGAATGTGTCTTGGAGCCGAACGGACGATGGATGGTGTGGGACATCGTTCACGATCTGCCGGCGCAATTTTCGCAGATCGCGCTGATCGGCCTGAGCCGTCGTGAAGCGGTTTCGCTCTGCCGGCTGCTCAACGAGACGAGCCGTTCCGAGACGCGGCAGAGCCGGGCCTCCTGAGAAGCGCGTGCGTCTCAGGCCTGCCCAAGCTCGGGGGATTTACATGCGATCGACAATATTCGGTCTGGTCCTGTTGCTGCCGGCCGCCGCCCTGGCGGAGCCGATCGAGACCCAGAAGATCATCACGGCGGCGACCGGCGACTGGAACGGCGATGGCGCCGCCGATCTGGCGATGATCGTTGAGACCGAGCCCGGCTATTCCATGGACCTGCATTTGTTCCTCAGGGACCGCGACGGCAATTTTCTCAGGCCTGCCGGGGTCGTGCATGAACAGATTTACGCGGAATGGAAGGACTACGACCGGCCAGGCCCCGCCACATCCGACGCCGAGCCCGAACTCACCGCGCTCCCCAACGGCTCGATCAAGCTCTATATTCCGGCGATGGAGATCGGCAGCGAGCGGACCAACAAGACGCTGACGCTCGCCTGGCGCAACGGCACGTTCGTCGTCGCCGGTTTCGCCTACGAATATTGGGATTACATGGACGACAATGTTGCCGGCGACTGCGACTACAATGTGCTGACCGGCAAGGGCAAAAGCAGCAAGAAGCTGGCGGACGGCACCACCAGGCACGCGACCGTATCGGTCGAAGGCAAGGTCATCCCGTTCGCGGAGTGGACCCCAGGCACTGGCTTCAGCGCTTGCGGAGCGTGAGAGGTTTCGGTTGCCTCACTGCAGCGGCGGCTTCCACAGCAGGCTGTTGCGATCGGCGGATTTGACGCGCAGCCAGGTTTCGCGGCCGTCGCGCAGCACGCGGATCGGGATCTCGGCGCCCGCCGGGCCGCTCTTCCACAGCTTGCGATAAAAATCGGCGAGCCCGTCGACCGCCGCGTCGCGGACATCCGAGATGACGTCGCCCTGGCGTAGGCCCGCCTGGGCGGCCGGGCCGCCCTCGGCGACGCTCATCACCACGACCTTGCCGTCGCTCTCGGCCGAGAAGGCGCCGAGCCACGGCCGCGGCGGCCTGGCGACCTGGCCGCGCGTCAGGAGATCGTCGAGGATAGGCGGCAGCAGATCGATCGGCACCACCATGTTGATGTCGGCGACCTCACCGTTGCGGCTCATCTGCAGGCGCAGCGAACCGATGCCGAGCAGCCTGCCATCAGCGCCGATGAGGCCGGCGCCGCCCCATGAGGGGTGGGCCGGCGCCGTGAAGATCGCTTCGTCGAGCAGATATTCCCAATAGCCGGCGAATTCCTGCTTGGTGACGATCTGCGCCCGCACCGAGCGGCCGACGCCGTCGGCGAGCACGACGGGATCGCCGATCTTCGCCCTGGACGCATCACCGAGCGCAATGGCGGGCAGTCCGAGCGGCGCCAGCGCCTGCACCAGGCCGAAGCCCGATTCCTGATCGTAGGCGAGCGCATGGGCGGGCACCACGCGGCCGTCCTGGTCGGCCAGCCAGACCTCCTCGGCCTCGGTGATGAGATAGCCGATGGTGAGCACCAACCCGTCGCCGCGGATGACGACGCCGCTGCCTTCGCGGCGGGTGCCCAGCGCGTCTGCCGTGAAGGCGTCTTCGGGGACGGTGGCGCGGACGGCCACGATGGATCGCAAAAGGGGCTCGATATTCATGCTTTGGTTCCTGGCAATGTTCGCAGGCTGATATGAGGTTCGCAGGCCGATATGGGCTATAGGTATGGCGCAGGTGACCAGGCGCAAGAGGCGGCGCCGGCTTTGGTGTGGACCGGCGCCTCGCCGTTGGCGCCGGGGTTTTGCAACAGCGCCGGCCGCCCTATCTGTACCTACGGCTATCCGAAGCTGTCCTATGCAAAGTTCCTCCTCCATCACCCAAGTTGATACCCTGAGATCCTCCCCAATCCTTCCAATCCCCAATCCTTCCAATCCAAAGGCCTCCCGACATGAACGACTACACAACGGACCAATATACGCCGCCAAAAGTCTGGACCTGGAACAAGCCAAATGGCGGCGCTTTCGCCAGCATCAACCGGCCGATCGCCGGCCCGACGCATGACAAGGAACTGCCGGTCGGCAAGCATCCGCTGCAGCTTTATTCGCTGGCGACGCCGAACGGCGTCAAGGTGACGATCATGCTGGAGGAGCTTCTGGCGCTCGGCCACAGCGGCGCCGAATACGACGCCTGGCCGATCAGGATCAATGACGGCGACCAGTTCGGCAGCGGCTTCGTCAAGGTCAACCCCAACTCCAAGATCCCGGCCATGATGGACCGCAGCGGCGAAAAGCCGATCCGCATCTTCGAATCCGGTTCGATCCTGCTCTATCTCGCCGAAAAATTCGGCGAATTCCTGCCGACAGAGCAGCCGGCTCGTGCCGAAACCCTGTCATGGCTGTTCTGGCAGATGGGGTCGGCGCCCTATCTCGGCGGCGGCTTCGGCCATTTCTATGCCTATGCGCCGATGAAGATCGAATATGCCATCGACCGCTTCGCCATGGAGACCAAGCGGCAGATGGACGTGCTTGACCGGCGCCTGGCCGAAAGCGAGTATTTAGGCGGCAGCGACTACACGATTGCCGACATCGCGGTGTGGCCCTGGTATGGCGGCCTGGCCAAGGGCCGCATGTATGATGATTCCGGCGAGTTCCTGCAGGTGGAAGAGTACAAGAACGTGCAGCGCTGGGCCGACGCCATCGACGCCCGGCCAGCGATCAAGCGCGGCCGCATGGTCAATCGCACCTTCGGCGAGCCTTCGATGCAGCTGCACGAGCGCCATGACGCCAGCGATTTCGAGACGAAGACGCAAGACAAGCTCGAGGCGGCCAAAAGCTAAGCGGATGCCACGCCGATCTCCCCCCTCGTGGGGGAGATTGGCAGCTTCGGCTGGCTCGCCTCCACCGCCGCCATCCACAGCCGGTCGATATCGGCCAGGAATTTCTCGTCGAGCTTGTCGAGGTGCTTCCAGTACATGCCGTCCTCGAAGAAATAGCCGAGTTCCTTCTCGATCCTGTCGGCCTCCTCCGCCTGATCGAGTTGCAGGCCGGCAAGCATCTCCGCCTTCATTTCCGAAAGCTGCGAGGAAGACAGCGCGCCGAGTTCGTCGAGCGTCAGCCGCGGGAAGATCAGCCGGCTGCGCGGCAGGTCGGATAGGTTGACGCACAGGCACCCGCGCCGGAGCGCATGGATGAGCAGGCGGGCCGACTTCGCCTCGAGGTTGCGCAGCGTGACGTCGTTGCGCAAAGGGTCGGCGCGGCCGACGCCGTAAAAATGCGTGTTGCCGGGCTGGTCGTAGATCATGTCGCAGCCAAGGAATGCCAGCACGTCGGGCTTCTGGCTGTGGATCGTCCAGTAGGCCGCCGTCATCGACATGGTGCCGCCGGCATAGACGAAGCCGCCAAAGCTGTTTTGCGCCGGAACGTAATGCGAGGCGCTGAAGATCTGCGCCTGCTGCAGGGGATCGCCTTGCGGCATCCGCTCCGCCGGGAAATCGCCGGCATGGACGAGGAAATCCCAGTCGGGGCGCACGCGCCAGGCATTGTTGATGGCGACGATCTTGCCGAAGGCCTGCTTGGGCCAGGCCGCGCAGCGCACCACATCGGGGGCGCTGCCGATCAGCAGAACCACGTTTGGCGTTCCGTCGATCACCATACCCCCTCTCGACCGACCGAAATGCATCTCAAGGCCGCCCGGTTGAACGGCTTTATAGCCTCAACGCCGCATCGAAACACCAGCCGGATTTAGGCTGACATCAACAAAAGGGAGCTTTGCCAGCCGGTTGTAAAGTGTGGCCTCAGGCACCGTCGTACAAGCAGGAGGCAGGTTTTCCCGCTAGCCCAAAACCGACGATATGAGTTGGGCGATATATATTAGTTGACTAAACTAGCGGAACGTCCAATGCACATTCCCAGAACCGAACATGTCCTGTCTAGACCATGATATCTATATGGGACATTACTACATAAGCTGAACGCGACCTCGACGGTTCGGTGGCTGCGCGTCCCCTACTCCCCAGCAACCTCCCTGTACGCCCTCACAACCCCATCAAGCCCACGTATCTGCCACGTCTCCCCGTCCCGCGCCTCGAGATAGGACCGGCCGAGCGGCACTTTCCCTCCGCCGTCCGGCAGGTCCAGCACATAGACGGGGTTGCAGATGCCCGACAGGCGCGCACGCAAGGCGCTGACCAGCGCCTGGCCCTCGGCGATCGTGGTGCGCCGGTGCGCCATGCCGCGCGCGAGATCGCCGTGGTGCAGGTAATAGGGTTTGACGCCAAGGCGGTACATCAGCTCGCGGCACAGCTCTTCCAGCACCTCGACCGTGTCGTTCACGCCTTTCAGCAGAACGCTCTGGTTCAGCAGCACGAAGCCGCCCTGCCTTAAAGTACGGCAGGCCCGCTCGGTCGCCTCGGTGATCTCGCGCGGATGGTTGAAATGGGTGACGACCGTGACCATCAGCCGGCCCTGCAAGGCTTGAACCAGCCCGCCGGTGACGCGCGAGGGCAGCGCCACGGGCACGCGGGTGTGGATGCGCAACAGCCGCACATGCTGGATCGCCTCGACGCGGGCGCGGATTTCCGTCAGCGCCTTGTCCGGCAGGGAGAGCGGATCGCCGCCGGTCAGAATCACCTCGCGGATTTCCGGATGGGACTCGATGTAGGCGAACGCCGGCTCCAGCGCCTCGCGCGAAAAACCCCGGCCGATCGAGGTCAGCGACTCCTTGCGAAAGCAGAACCGGCAATAGACCGCGCATTGATAGGTCGGGAACAGCAGAACCCGGTCGGCATGGCGATGCGTCAATCTCGGCACCGGACTGAAGGCGTGGTCGGCGATCGGATCGTCGAGCTCGCCCTCCTGCTCCGTCAGTTCATTGGGCGACGGGATGACCTGAAGCCGTATCGGATCGGCCGGGTCGCTCCAGTCGATCAGGTCGAGATAGGCCTTGGGAATGCGAACCTTGTGACGCATGGCCGCGGCTTCGGCCGCCGCGCGCTCGGCAGGCGACAGCGGCAGGGAATCCAGATCGCCTATGTGCCGCACGCCCTCGCGAACATCGTCCTGCCATGCGGCATCCGCCTCGTCGGCACGCTCGTCATCGGCTGTCATGCCGGCCGCATCGACGGCCATGCTGGCGTCGGGGATGTCGGGATGTGAGGTCATGGAGGCTCCTTGAATTCGGGCTGGGTACAGCATTGGAGCCACGACTTGAAGGCAATAAGCGGTGTTGGGCCGGTTGGAGTGCGCGGCCAGGAGGCGGCGGCCGTCCACTGATCAGAAACCAACGTCCCGCCCGCTGACGCATAACATTAGCTTGCTCTTATATTAGCTTGAGCGTATACACATAAACGGCCGGTAATCTACCCCCCACCGGTTAGGCTCGGCGCCAGTCCCTCCCTACCCCTCAGGTCAACGACGCCGGGCCGCTCGGCCGCCGCAATTGAGGCGACCGACCAGTTCTCTTCGATGTTGATCATGTCCCTCCTCGACCCGGCAGCTGGGTGAATGCATCGGCGATGTCCGCGTCTCTTCCCGTCGCCGGCCGCGGTCGCTAATCTCGGATCGCGAAAAAGCTGGAGAACAGGGAATGGCGAACGACTTGTCGCCAAGGCTTTTGGCGATCATCAACGCGCTGCCTTTGCGGCCGGGCATGCGCGTGCTGGAGATCGGCTGCGGACCAGGTGCTGCGGCGCGCGAGATCGCGCGCCGGATCGGCGGCGGGCATGTGCTGGCGATCGATCGCTCCGCCAAGGCCATCGCACAGGCCGGAGCCGCCTCGCGCGCCGAGATTGCGGCAGGCCGGTTGAGTCTTCGCCAGGTCGCGATCGAAGATTTCGAGTTGGAGGCCGACGAGAAGCGCTTCGACATTGCCGTTGCGGTGCGCGTCGGCGCGCTGGACGGTCGTCATCCCGAAGCGGGAAAAATCGCCCTGCAACGGCTCGGCGCTGTGTTGACCGCGCAAGGCCGGCTGTTCATCGACGGCGGCGATCCGCTGCGCGAAATTGCGATACACGGCTGAACAGCTCGTGCTTAGCCTCAGGAATCGAGCGGCAGAGCTGGGTCCGCGCCTCAGCTCCTCAACCCCGGCGCCTCCTGCCCGGTGCGCTCGACATACTCCGTATAGCCGCCGCCGTAGGTATGAATCCCCTCGGGCGTCAGTTCCAGCACCCGGTTCGACAGCGCCGCCAGGAAATGCCGGTCATGCGAGACGAACAGCATGGTCCCCTCGTACTGCGACAGTGCCGTGATCAGCATCTCCTTGGTGGCGATGTCGAGGTGGTTGGTCGGCTCGTCCAGCACCAGCAAATTGGGCGGATCGAACAGCATCAGTGCCATCGCCAGCCGCGCCTTCTCGCCGCCCGACAGCACGCGGCATTTCTTCTCGATCTCGTCGCCGGAAAAGCCGAAGCAGCCGGCCAGCGCCCTGAGCGGCGCCTGGCCGGCCTGCGGAAACGCGTCTTCCAGCGTCTGGAACACGGTGCGCTCGCCCTCCAGCACTTCCATGGCGTGCTGGGCGAAATAGCCCATCTTGACGCTCGGGCCGCGCGCCACCGTGCCATTATCCGGCTCGGAAGCGCCAGCCACCAGCTTCAGCAGCGTCGACTTGCCGGCGCCGTTGATGCCCATCACGCACCAGCGCTCGCGGCGACGCACCTGAAAATCCAGCCCCTCGTAGATCGAGCGGCTGCCATAGCCCTTGTGCACGTTCTTCAGCGTCACCACGTCCTCGCCGCAGCGCGGCGCCGGCTGGAAATCGAACGACACTTTCTGGCGCCGCTTGGGCGGCTCGACCCGGTCGATCTTGTCCAGCTTCTTCACCCGGCTCTGCACCTGGGCGGCATGCGAGGCACGTGCCTTGAAGCGCTCGATGAAGGCGATCTCCTTGGCCAGCATCGCCTGCTGGCGCTCGAACTGCGCCTGCTGCTGCCGATCGGCAATCGCCCGCTGCTGCTGGTAGAATTCGTAGTTGCCGGAGTAAGCGGTCAGCGAACCGCCGTCGATCTCGACCACCTTGTTGACGATGCGGTTCATGAACTCGCGGTCGTGCGAGGTCATCAGCAGCGCGCCGTCATAGTTCTTCAGGAACTGCTCCAGCCAGATCAGGCTTTCCAGGTCGAGATGGTTGCTCGGCTCGTCGAGCAGCATGGCGTCGGGCCGCATCAAAAGTATCCTGGCCAGCGCGACGCGCATCTTCCAGCCGCCGGAGAGTTTCCCGACGTCGCCGTCCATCATCTCCTGGCTGAAGCCGAGCCCGTCCAGCACCTCGCGAGCCCGCCCATCCAGCGCATAGCCGTCGAGCTCCTCGAAGCGGTGCTGCGCCTCGCCGTAGCGGGCGATGATCTCGTCCATCTCACCGGCGCGATCGGGGTCGCCCATGGCGTGCTCGAGCTCGCGCATCTCGGCCGCCACTTCGCTCACCGGCCCGGCGCCGTCCATCACTTCGGCAACGGCGCTGCGGCCTTCCATGTCGCCGACATCCTGGCTGAAATAGCCGATGGTGACGCCGCGATCGACGGAGACCTGGCCCTCGTCGGGCTGCTCCTCGCCGTTGATCATGCGAAACAGCGTCGTCTTGCCGGCGCCGTTAGGCCCGACCAGCCCGACCTTCTCGCCCTTCTGCAACGCGGCGGAGGCTTCGATGAAGACGATCTGCCGGCCGTTCTGCTTGCTGATATTTTCGAGACGTATCATGCTTCCACGCGAGGCTTCAGGGATTTTCCCCGCGCCTTACGCGATCGGCCCCCTCAGAGGAAGCCTGCAAATCATGAACGCCTGCGCCAAATCGCCCAAAGCCTTCAGGGTCGATGGACATCGATTGCCCGGCCGAGAATTGGTCACTACCTTGCGGTGATTGCAAGCTTGCAAAGACGGCCATGTCAAATATCGTCTATCCATCCCGGCTGAGGTTGAGAGGCGTTAGCGCAGGGAATCTCGGTCCAATATTGAAAAACGGTCATCTTGTTACGGAAAGCCTGATCAGCGAGGGGTGTACCGAGCAGGAAATCCGCTCCGGCATGAAAATCCCGGACAGCGAGAAAATACTGGAACAGTGGCGGCCGACGGATCCCAAGAGCTTCGCTCTAGCACTAACCCTGGCGGTGGGACGAGGATATTGGAAGCGATTACTTCGAGGTGTACGTCATCGCTAACCAGATCAGAGACCAGATAAATCTCAATCGGCGCGCGGTCATCTTCGTCGAAGAGTTTGACTGGCCCAGTCTCAAACAAAGCCTCCTCAACATTCTCGATAAATGCGAAGGAACAACGTGGAAGGAAAGCGTCCGCGCATTACGAAAACGCTTCGAATGGGAATACGACGGAATGGGCCGCATACGAGTCTTGGCTTAAGTAGCCCTGCCGAATGAGCCGGCGATCAGCTATCGGTAAGGGCCTTTGTCGTCGCCAGCTTGACCCCGGCGGCGGCAAATGCCGCATTGTGCCGGACGATGATCTCCGCCGCGGTCTCGCTGGTGGTGTCGAGCGTGCTGTGGGCGTCGGAAACCACGGTGACGCCCAGGCCCGCCGCAAAGGCGCCCTTCACCGTGGCCGCCACGCAAAAATCGGTCTGCGCGCCGATCAGAATGACCTCGCCGGCGCCCTGCCCGACTACCCATTCTGCAAGCGCGGCATTGCTGAACGCGTCGCCGACACGCTTGGCGAAAATCGGCTCGTCCTCGGCCTGGCCGAGCGCCGGCCACACCGGCCAGCCCGGCTCACCCGGCGCCAGAGGATCGCCCTGCGGGCCGTCGTGCCTGATGAAGGCGATCTTGCGCCCGCTCCGCCGTGCCCATTCGATCAGCGCGCGGGTCCGGGCAACCATGCCGTCGGCATCATGGATCGGCGGTTCGGCAACGCCGTCGAACATGCCGGTCTGAAGATCGATCACGATGAGCGGCGCAGTGGCCGCGGGGCTGGTCCCTGACATAGCTTTTTATAGCACGAGGGCGGAGCTGATCAAGGATCAGGGCCGCGATGACGCGCAGCGCAATGGCAGGTGGCTGGAGTTCCGTGACAGTCCGCTTGCAGCAGCGCTAACATAGCGCGCTATTGGGATGTGGGTCAGTTCGAAATTCTGGCTATCGGCCGTGACCGGATTGCATTCGTGGCAAGCTCCTGCGACGAAATTCCCATGACACATGCAGCCGTAGCTTTCCTTGCGATCGTGACTTCGGTGTTGGTTGCGATCCTACCCGCACAATCGCAAGAGTGGACGCCCTCGGAGGACGCGGTTCGAGATGCAACGGAAACGGTTGGTCGCTATTTCCTTTCGCTCGATAACCAAGAGTATGGGCGGGCATACGAAATGATGACTGATACCGCGAAAGCTTCGATCCCATCGAACGCCTTCGTGGAGCAAAGTAAAGATTTTCATTCTCAAGCCGGCGCTGTGCGCGAGCGCCGGCTACTCAAATTCACGTGGTTGAAGGACCCAGCGAACGCTGCCTTTCCTGGCGTTTATGCCGCGGTCGACATAGCGGCGAAGTTTGAAAACATCGATCGTTACTGCGGCTATATTGTCCTCTATCAGCGGCCGTCAGGTGGACATTTTCGAGTCATGCGGATCGAAAGCAACTTCATCGACAACGCTGCCGCGAAAAGCATTGAAAAGACCCAATCGAAACTCGAATTGGATCGAGCATGGGCCGAGTTGTCGGCTAACTGTCCGAATTTTCCATCGTGAACGTGAGGCGCGGTCCGTTTTTGTACGTTCCGCGACCATCGGCTTTCGGCTTCCCTCGCTTCGATCAGCGCAACGATGTCGGTGATCTCCTACAGTTTGCCGGCCCTTGGACGCGAACGCAGCGAGAGCGCAGCTTAGGTCCTCACCCAACCCCGCCCGTCACGGCATATCTCGTTCCGATCGCCCTTCGCAAAGTAGCCGGCGGCCCGGTGCACGATCACACCCGGCCCGATGTCCCATCCTCGCCAAAAATCCCGGTCACCCAGTCGATGAACACGCGTACCCGCGGCGCGAGTTGGCGGTTCTGCGGGTAGAGCGCCGACAGTGGTGTCGGCGACGGCGGGTAATCCGGCAGCACTTCGACAAGCGTGCCGCGTGCGAAATCCCCGGCGAAGCGGTAATGCGGCGCCTGCACCAGGCCGAAGCCGAGACGCGCCAGCTCCGCCATCGTGTCGGAGCCGTTGACCGTCACCCGGTTGGGCAGGCTGACATAGCGCAACGCGCCGCCAACGGTGAATTCGAGCGGCATGACCTCGCCGGTCCGCGACGAGCGGAAGCCGACCATCAGATGGCCTTCGAGATCGTCGGGGGTTGCCGGCATGCCGTGCTTTTCGAGATAGGCGGGGCTGGCGCAGGTGACTTCGCGCAATGTTGCCACCCGCCGCACGATCATGCCGCTGTCGGCCTGTTCGCCGGAACGCAGCACGCAGTCGATGCCCTCGCGCACCAGATCGACCAGCCGGTCGCCGTCGCCGATATGCAGGTCGATCCCGGGATAGCGGTCGAGGAACTCGGAGAGCCGCGGCAGGATGAAATGGCGGGCCATGAAGCCATGCACGTCGATCCTCAAAAGGCCCTGCGGCTGCGCCGATTGAAAGCCTGCCTCGGCATCCTCGACATCGGCAAGGATGGCGAGGCAGCGCTGGTAATAGGCCTGGCCGTCCAACGTCGGCGTGACATGGCGCGTGGTGCGTTCGAGCAGCCTGACCCCCAGCCGCGCCTCCAGGCCCTTGATCGCCTCGGTGGCGGTCGATCGCGACATCGACAGATCGGCGGCCGCCGCAGTGAAGCTGCCGCGCTCGATCACACGGGCAAGCAGGCGCATCCGGTCGAGACTGTCCATCGCCATTGTTCGCCATATCCGAATGGTGTTGGCAAGTCCCGGGCGATTATCCCGCAAGATTTATCACCTATTTTCAGTCGACAAAAATTTTGGAGAGCTGACATGATTACGCGGAATGGAAAGGTGGCACTGGTAACCGGCGCCTCGAAGGGCATCGGTGCCGAAATTGCCAGGCGGCTGGCGCGCGACGGCTTTTCGGTCGTCATCAACTATGCCAGAGGCGCAGAAGCCGCCGAAGGGGTGGTGCGCGAGATCGAGGCGGCAGGCGGCACGGCGATCGCAGTTCAAGCCGATGTCGGTGATCCCAAGGGGGTCGCGCATCTGTTCGACGCAGCCGAACAGGCCTTTGGCGGCCTCGACGTGCTGGTCAACAATGCCGGCATCATGAAGCTCGCGCCGATCGCGCAGACGGACGACGCCGGTTTCGAGCAACAGGTCGCGGTGAACCTCGGCGGCGTCTTCCGCGGCATGCGCGAGGCCGCAAGGCGGCTGCGCGAAGGCGGCCGCATCATCAGCTTCTCGTCCAGCGTGGTCGGGCTCTACCAGCCGACCTACGGTGTCTACGCTGCCACCAAGGCCGGCGTCGAGGCGATGACCCATGTGCTGGCCAAGGAACTCGGGCCGCGCGGCATCACCGTCAATGTCGTGGCGCCGGGGCCGGTGGCCACCGAACTGTTCCTCGGCGGCAAGTCCGAGGCACTGGTCGAAACGATCACCAGGATGATCCCGCTCGGGCGGCTCGGCCAGCCCGCCGACATCGCCGGCGTGGTGTCGTTCCTCGCCGGACCGGACAGCGGCTGGGTCAACGGCCAGGTGCTGCGCGCCAATGGCGGCACGGTCTGACTTTACCTCCAACAATCAACAGGAAATCGACATCATGCCGTTTGCAAATTTCAAGGTGCCTGAGCGCGCGCTGTCCGCCGGACAGAAGGAGGACCTCGTCCACAAGACCACAGCCCTGTTCGTCGAGATGTTCGGCGAAGGCATGCGCCCCTACACGATGGTGCTGATCGAGGAGGTCGCCGATGGCGGCTACGGCCGCGCCGACGTGGTGTTCACGATTCCTGGGGGAAGGACGTGAAGCTGCCGATCTCCTCCCTTCTGGGACCCTCAAGGGTGAGATTGCAGCTTGGCGGTCGCGCGCTAGATCGCTGGCAGAGGCTAAGGCGAGGCCAGCGATGGACGATTGGAAGCTACCTTGGGACGGCGGTTGCTTGTGCGGTGGAATACGCTTTCGCATCAGCGCGCCGCCCTTGCTGACGACGGCGTGTCACTGCACCGGCTGCCAGAAGCTGAGCGCCAGCGCGTATTCCCTGACCATCGCCGTGCCCAGCGACGGTTTCGCCATAACGCAAGGCGAGCCGGTGGTCGGCGGCCTGCACGGCCCGCACCGGCAGCTCTATTGCCCGCACTGCAAGAACTGGATGTTCACGCGTCCGCATGGCCTGGATTTCCTTGTCAACGTGCGCGCGACCATGCTGGACGAGCACCATTGGTATGTGCCCTTCGTCGAAGTCTTCACTTCGGAAAAGCTGCCCTGGGCTTCGACCGCCGCTACCTACAGTTTCGCTACTCAGCCCGACCTTGAGGGATACGCCCCTTTGATCGAGGCGTTCGCCCGCGAAGCGGCGCGGCCAACCTGACTGGTTGCCGCCCGGAAAGGCGGCGCCAGCTTTCGTGCCTCACTTCAACTCCAGCCAGACCGGCGCGTGGTCGCTGGCGCCGACCTCGCCGCGCACGTCGCGGTCGATGCCCGCCGCTACCAGCCGGCGCGACAGCTTCTTGCTGAGCAAGATATGGTCGAGGCGCAGGCCGGCATCGCGCGGCCAGCGGTTGCGGCGATAGTCCCAGAATGTGTAGAGCGTCTCCGTCGGGTGCTTCTTGCGCAGCGCATCAAGCCAGCCCTGGTCGAGCAGCCGCTGGAACGATGCCCGGCTTTCCGGCTGCACCAGTGCATTGTCGTCATAGGAGCGGGTCGGGTAGATGTCGCGCGGCTCGGGCACGATGTTGTAGTCGCCGGCCAGCACCACCGGCAGGCCGGTGTCGAGCAACTGCGCCGCATGCGTCTCCAGCCTTTCGTGCCAGGCCAGCTTGTACTGGAATTTCGGGCCGGGCTGCGGATTGCCGTTCGGCGCGTAGAGGCAGGCGACGACGATGCCGTTGACCGCCGCTTCGATGTAGCGCGCCTGCTGGTCGCCGTCGTCGCCGGGCAGCGCCTCGCGGGTCAGCACCGGCTCCGAGCCACGCGAAAGGATGGCGACGCCGTTCCAGGTCGGCTGCCCGACCCACACCGCCCCGTAGCCGGCCGCCGCAAGCGCGGTGCGCGGAAACTGCGTCTGCCTGGCCTTGAGCTCCTGCAGGCAGGCGATGTCGGGTTTGGCGGCGGCCAGCCATGCGAGCAGGTTTGGCAGCCGGCCGTTGATGTTGTTGACGTTGAAGGTGGCGATCTTCATCGGCCTGCTTCAGCGCACGATCCGTTCGGTCCACGCCTTCACTGCATCAGCCAGCGTCTTCAGATGATCGGCGGTGGAGAAGCCGGAGATGTTTTTGCGCGGCTTCAGATCATGGTCGCCGTCTTCCAGCCAGAAGATCTCGATTGCGTCGGACAGAGCATAGGTCGCGACCTCGTCTTTGGTCCCGAACTCGTCGCGCGTGCCCTGGAAGACCAATGTCGGCGTCTTCAGATCGGCGAGATGCTTCGTCCGAAGCTGTGTCGGTTTGCCCGGCGGATGGAAGGGATAGCCAAGGCAAAGCAGGCCCGAGATCTCGCCCTTCGAAAACATCTCCTCGGCGATCATCGAAGCGACGCGCCCGCCCATCGACTTGCCGCCGATGATCAGCGGACCCTTCACGCCCTTCGCCCGGAGGTCGGCGATTGCCTTGACGTATTCGGGGTTCACCGTCTCGGCGCGCGGCGGCGGCTTGCGATGGCCGTAGCGGCGGGCCGCCATGTAGTGGAACTCGAAGCGCGCAACGCGGAAGCCGGCCTCGGCCAGCGCTTTTGCCGTCGCGGTCATCGAGGGCGAATCCATCGGCGCCCCGGCGCCATGGGCGAGCAGGATGGTGATTGGGGCGGTGTCGGGGCCGTCGAAGAGGAAGGTCGTCATGGGGTGGCCCGCAGATGAAGGCCGAGTTCCTTCGCACCCCCCTCTGTCCCGCCGGACATCTCCCCCTCAAGGGGGGAGATTGGATGACGTCTGCGTTTTCGCCAACCACCAAAGCTGAAAGGCACGCGGGGCGCCGAAGCTGCCGATCTCCCCCCTTGCGGGGGAGATGTCCGGCAGGACAGAGGGGGGTGTTCAAGCGCAGGCATTGGATTACCTCACCCCGCCGACATCCGCGCCAGCTGCAAATCGACGAACTGGATACCCTTGGCCGCCATACGTGCCCATTCGGAATCCGCGTCGAGTTCGAGGTAGCGCGCCCAGTTCCGCCGCGCTTCGGCTAGATTGCCGGCGTCGAACTCCAGCCTCGCAAGGTTGAACACCGCATCGGCGTACTTCGCATCTAGCGAAATCGCCTTCAGCAGATGCCGCCGAGCCGACGCCACCCGCCCCTCTTCGCTCATCAGCCCGGCCAGATTGAACCATGCCTCGACGAACACCGGGTCGCACTTGATGGCGCGGGCATAGTCGTGCGCCGCCTCGGCCGCGTGGCCGGAGGCGCGCAGGCAGTTGGCGCGGTTGAAGGCGGCGATGGCATCGCTCGGGTCGATGGCTAGGCAGCGCTGGTAGAGTGCCGCGGCCTGCTCGTGGTCTTCAGCCTCTTCCGCCGCCTCGGCATCGGCGAACAGCTCTTCCAGCGTGTCGTCATCCTGCGTTCCCAGATCGAACAGCAGCTGGCCGTTGACTTCGCTCTGGCCGCCCTCGAGATAGATCGCGTCGGCCCGCCCGTGCTGCGAGCCGACATTGAGCGATTTGGCGGTGAGCGAGGCGATCGGGCCGGAGCGATGCACCGACCGCACGATCGCCCCCCATGAGGCGCCGCCGGCGACCAGCCCGGCATATTTGCGGGCGAGGATCAGGTCGCGGAAGGAATACGGTTCGCAATCATGCTCGAAGGCGTCGAACAGCGACAAAAGGTCGAGATCGGCGCCGGTCAGCCGCGACTGATCGATCAGCGACTGCCGCGACAGCGTCGAGGCTTCCGGTGCCTTCATCAACCCGAGCAGCCGCAGGAAGCCGTTCTCGCTGACCAGCCTGCGCCCGGCTGCACGTTCCGCAGCGACGCGGCGCTCGATCTCGATGTCGCCGGCCCTGGCGAGCAACATGCGGCCCAACACGACATGCGTGGTGCGCCGAGTGACGCCGCGCCGCAACTGGCCGTGCTGGCGCGCGACCTCGCGCGCCGCCAGCCTGAGCGGAAAGGCCGCCAGCGCGCCGACGATGCCGAAGACCGTGCCGGCAAGAGCCGTCACGCCTTGCTCTTGCCGACGGCTTTGAGAAGGTTCGCCTTGAGCGGGTTTTCCTTGGCCGCGCCAGCGCCGGCCTTGGCGGATTTCGCCGCAGGCTTGGCCGTTTCATCGGCCTTGCTCTTCGATTTGGCCGGCGGCTTGGCCGATTGCGACAGGCTCGCCTTCAGCGCATCCATGAGATTGATGACGTTGCCGCGCTCAGGCGCCGCCGCGATGATCGGCTTGTGGCCCTTGAGCTTCTCGCGGATCATCGTCATCAACGCGATCTCGTAGCGGTCCTCGTAATTCTTCGGATCGAAGGTGGTTTCCTTCTGCTTGATCAGCGCTTCGGCCAATTGCAGCATTTCCGGATCGGGGTTTCCGGCCGGGATATTGCCGAAATATTCAGCCGTGCCACGCACTTCGTTCGGATTCCTCAAGGTGCAGACGAACATGCCGTTCTCGCGCGCGCCGATCGTCACCACGCGCTCGCGGCTGGACAGCACGAGGCGGGCGATCGCCAGCTTGCCGGATTTGCGCATCGCTTCGCGCAACACGGCAAAGGTCTCCTCGGCCATTGCGCCATCCGGCGCCAGGTAATAGGGCGCGTCCTGGTAGATGACGTCGACCGAACGCTCGTCGACAAAGGCCTCGATGTTCATCGTATGGTTGGATTCGATGCGCACCGCGTCGAGATCGGTATCGTCGATGATGATGTATTGCTTGTCCTCGTATTCGTAGCCCTTGACCAGGTCCGAACGCTCGACCAACCCGAGTTCAGGGTCGACCGGCTTCATGTTGATGCGGTTGTGCGTCTTCTTGTGCAGCTGGTTGAAGCTGATGCGCTCGCTGGCACTGGTCGCCGGATAGAGCCGGACCGGACAGCTGACCAGACTGAGCTTGAGGTAACCTTTCCAACTTGCCCTGGGCGCCATGAAATACTCCTACGCGGCCTTGTGCTGTCGAACTGTTCGCAGCGCTGTTTCGTCCGGAGGACGAATGCGGCTGCCGAAATCCTACATTGCCCCTTACAATACCGGCAAATCCCTAGCGAAATCTTCCTCCGCTGGGAGCCGCCTGCAGGCAAGAGGTCCGTGGCGAAGAATAATTCAAATTTTCCGGAGCGTCGATGGAGTCTGGGCCGCGCTCGCAGAACTACGTCGCGGTGCCTATCGCCGGCAAATCCCTGGCGAAATCTTCCATGTCGGCCCAAGGGTCGCCTGACGTCGCCAGAAGGCCCGGCAGCGAGGAATAATTCAGATCCTGCGGAGCATCGATGGATTCCAGATCGCTCCAGCTGACCGGCGTCGAGGCCGGCAAATTGGTGCGGGCGCGCAGTGAATAGGGAGCCGCCGAGGTGTGGCCGCGCGCATTGCGGTGAAAATCGATGAAGATGCGCCGCTTGCGGTTGTCCTTGCCCATGGTGGTGGTGAA
Source organism: Mesorhizobium sp. M0189 (assembly GCF_040322135.1). Classification (NCBI taxonomy): domain Bacteria; kingdom Pseudomonadati; phylum Pseudomonadota; class Alphaproteobacteria; order Hyphomicrobiales; family Phyllobacteriaceae; genus Mesorhizobium; species Mesorhizobium sp. M0189. The sequence continues at coordinate 7,896 of NZ_JAMYSW010000029.1, read as the reverse complement.
AGTGTCGGGCGCGGTGGCGGCAAGATGCGTGGAGATGGCGCTGGTCGCCTGGTGCAGTTTCTTCCAGTTCTGCTTTTGCGTCACCGGCACGGTGATGTGGATGCCGTGCCCCCCGGAGGTCTTGGCGAACGGCACCAGCCCTAGCGCTTCCAGCTCGCCCTTAATGTGCACCGCCGCCTCAACCACCTCGCGCCAGGCGATCCCTTCGCCCGGGTCGAGGTCGAAAACGATCAGGTCCGGCTTGTCGAGCCGCGTGCGATGGGTGCCCCAAGTGTGGAACTCGACGACGCCGAACTGCGCCAGAGCCAGATAGCCCTTGGCGTCTTCCACCGAGAGATAGGATTTGGTCTCGCCCTCCGAATTCGTCGCCTCGAAGGTCGCCACCGAGGAAGGCATGCCGGTGAAGGCGTGGCGCTGGAAGAAACAGTCCTGCGACTTGCCGGTCGGGCAGCGCACCAGCGAGACCGGCCGGCCGAGAATGTGCGGCAGCATGAAATCGCCGACCAGCGCGTAATAGACGGCGATGTCGAGCTTGGTCGGGCCGGTCTTGCCGAACAGCCGCCGCGTCGGGTTGGTCACCCAGATTGTGGCGAGGTCGGCCTCGGCGATCAGCCGCTTGCGCTTGGCCGAAACCGGCGTCGACAGGCCGACGTCACGCAGGCCGCGGAACACGGCATGGCGCAGCGCATTGTCGGTGGTCCGGTTGGCGTAATGGACATGCGCCGAAAGCAGCGGCCGCACCCAGTTCATCTCGCGCATGATCTCGCGCGGAACGCCCTCGGGCGCGGATGCACCGGCCCGCAACGGCTCCAGCCGCGCCAGCAATTCGCCTGCGGTCGCGGCATCGAAGCCGGTGCCGACCTTGCCGCGATAGTGCAGCTCGCCGTCTTCGAATTCGCCGAGGCCAAGTGCAGCGAGTCCCTCGGCCGCGTCGGAGACGGTGTAGCCAGCGATGACAAAGTCGCCGGTCTGGAGCGCCTTGGTCTTGGTCCAGGTTTTGGTGCGGCCGCTCTGGTAGATCGCCGTGGCGCGTTTCGACACCACACCCTCCAGCCCCATCTCGGATGCCTGGTCATAGAGCGCCTGGCCGTCGCCTTCGACATGATCGCTGAGCTGGATGGCGGAGTTGGCGCCGAGACCGGACAGAAGTTGCGAAAGCAGCGCCTTGCGCCGCCGAAGCGGCGCTTTTGTCAGGTCCCAGCCGTCGAGATAGACGAGGTCGAAAGCGTAGAAGTGGAGCTTGTTGCCGGCGCCTTCGGCCAGCGCGTCCTGCAGAAGGGCAAAGCGGCTGATGCCCTTGGCGTCGAGCGCGACGACCTCGCCGTCGATGATCGCCTCCCGGCACGGCAGCCTGGCGAAGGCAAGCGGCAGGTCGCCATAGCGCTTCGTCCAGTCGAGGCCGGCGCGGGTGATCAGCCTGACCGCACCGTCGGCCAGGTGCGCCATGGTGCGGTAGCCGTCGAACTTGATCTCGTGCAGCCATTCCACCCCAGTATCCTCACCGTCCGGCGGCTTGGCCACGGAGGTCGCCAGCTGCGGCTCGATCCGGGAAGGCGGGGGCGCCTTGACGGCGCCCGGCAAAGCGCCGGGTTTCAGCACCACCGGCTTGGCAGGTTTGGCGGCAGGCTTCGGCGGTGCCACCAGTTCCTCAATACGACGGCCGGATTTGACGCTTTCCGGCCGGGCTTCCAGTATGTCGAGCGTGGCATCGGCGGCGAGATCGCGCTCCTTGAACAGCAGCCAGTTCTTCTTGCCCTCATCCTCGCCGGGCTTCGGTTTCAGCCGCGTCAGCATCCAGCCGCCATTGAGCTTCTCGCCGGCGAGCCGGAACTTGAAGGAGCCGGTGCGCAGGCTCTTTTCGACATCGTCCATCGGCGCCCAGACGCCGGTGTCCCAGACGATCATCGGTCCGCCGCCATATTCGCCTTCGGGAATGACGCCCTCGAAATCGATATATTCGAGCGGATGGTCCTCGGTCTCGACCGCCAGCCTTTTGTCGGCCGGGTTCAGCGACGGGCCGCGCGGCACCGCCCAGCTCTTCAGCACGTCGCCGACCTGCAGGCGCAAATCATAGTGATCGGCGGTGGCGTGGTGCTTGTGGACGACGAAGCGGTTGCCTTCACCGGCAGCCAGGCCACCGGCCGGTTCCGGCGTCCTCGTGAACTCGCGCTTGGCGCGATAGGCCTTGAGCTTCGAAGGAGCTGGCATGGACTAGGCGTAGGTGGTGGGCAAAAGCAACGAGCGCAGCATCAAAATCCCATCGCAGCGGCACTCCAATGTCACGGCATGGATCCCAGGGTCTCCGCGACGTCGCTTCGCTCCTGCTCCGCCCTGGGATGACGAAGGATGGGAGGTCACGCCGCTCAATCGTCGGTGGCCGGCGTCAATTCGAGCTCGGCCGGCGACAGGCCCTGCTGCAGCTGGCTGAGCCGGAATTCGTCGACCCAATAGGCCTCGCCGTCGACCAGCACCCGCGCACTGTAGCCGCCGGCGGAAAAACGCTGCGCGGTGATGTAGACCTTGTGGCGGTCGAGCGCCTTGCGCACCGCGGCGCGCTTGGATTTCTGGCTGGTGACGGAACTGGCCATGCTGGTTACTCACGCACAAAGCCGCAAGGCGGCATGCCTAAGGATGGCCGAGAGCGGGTCGGCTGTCAATTTGGCGGCCGCTGCGAGCCCTCGCGCGGTGGCGTCTCTCGCTCTGTGGAAACCGAGCCGGCGCGCTATATTGAACGTGGCGGCTTGGAACGCGATGCTGACCTGGAGAACTTCACATGACGTTGACGACACGCAAACTCGGCGGCCAGGGGCTGCAGGTTTCCATGATCGGCCTCGGCTGCATGGGCATGAGCCAGTCCTACGGCCCGGCCGACGAGGCGGAATCGACCGCCACGCTGCACCGCGCCATCGAACTCGGCTGCACCTTCCTCGACACTGCGGAAGTCTATGGGCCGCACGCTAACGAGGAACTGCTCGGCCGCGCGCTGCAGGGCCGGCGCGATGAGGTGACGATCGCGACGAAATTCGGCTTTCGCATCGAAAACGGCAAGCAAGTCGGCACCGAGCGCGACAGCCGGCCGGAGCATATCCGCGAGGCTGTCGAAGGTTCGCTGAGGAGGCTAGCCAGCGACCACGTCGACCTCCTCTATCAGCACCGCGTCGATCCGGCGGTACCGATCGAGGAGGTGGCGGGTGCTGTCGGCGAGCTGATTGCTCAGGGCAAGGTCCGCTTCTTCGGCCTCTCGGAGGCCGGCGCCGCCAATATCCGCCGGGCGCATGCCGTGCATCCGGTGTCGGCAGTGCAGAGCGAATACTCGCTGTGGGAGCGCAATCTCGAGCCGGAAATCATTCCCCTGCTGAAGGAGCTCGGCATCGGCCTGGTGCCGTTCTCGCCGCTCGGCCGCGGTTTTCTCACCGGCGATGTCAGGCGCGCCGAAGACTATCCAGAGGGCGATTACCCGCGCGGCGATCCGCGCTACCAGGGCGCCAACTATGACGCCAACATGCAGGCGGCAGCCACGGTACTCGACATCGCCGCGGCCAAGCGCGTCAAGCCAGGCCAGATCGCGCTGGCCTGGCTGCTCCACAAGGGGAGCGACTTCGGCATCGACATCGTGCCGATCCCCGGCACCAAGCGCAGAAAATATCTCGAGGAGAACGTCGCCGCGGCTTCGATCAGGCTCGACGCCGCCGAGATGCAGGTGCTCGACGACGCGCTGGCGCCGGGCAAGGTCGCCGGTCCGCGCTACGGCGAGCGCACCATGGTGATGATCGATCGGTAGGTCTTGCCTTCTCCCGTTCTTGCGCAAAGCTCCGGCCTTGGCTAGCATCCGCCGGCAGGCACCGAGCGGAGGAGAACGTCGCGGTGGACCGGCTGGAGCGCCGTTGCGTCCCTTCAAACACGAGTTGGGCGCTCGAAGGACACTCCATTTTTGAATCGACGCAAGGAACCTTCCGGAAAACCCATTCCGGTTTCGGGGTCGTGCGCTCATCTGGGAGGAGACTAAATTGATCAACAGACGTGAATTCCTGCTGTCGACCGCGGCGATGGGCGCCTTGGCGCTGGCCGCTCCGCAATTGGCTTTCGCCCAGGACAAGCTGACCATCCTCGGTTCGGTGCCGAGCCTCGGCTTTCCGTTCTTCGTGCACATGCTGAACCAGATCAAGGCTGAGGCGCAGGCGCAAGGCGTCAACCTGGTCGAGAGCGACGGCCAGAATTCGGCGCCCAAGCAGACCGCCGACATCGAGGCGGCACTGGTGCAAAAGGTCAACGCCATCGTCATCTCGCCGCTCGACGTCAACGCGCTGGCCCCAGCCATCGAGGAAGCGGTGAAGGCCGGCGTTCCCGTCGTCACTATCGACCGCCGCGTCGAGGGCGTCGAAGGCATCCTCGCCCATGTCGGCGCCGACAATGTCAAGGGCGGCGAGGCCGAAGCACAGGCCATGGTGGCGGCGTTCCCGAACGGCGCCAAGATCTTCCATCTGCAGGGCCAGCCCGGTGCCGGCCCGGCGATCGACCGCAACAAGGGTGTGCACAACGTCCTTGATCCCATGAAGGACAAGTACCAGATCATCTTCGAGCAGACCGCCAACTTCGCCCGCGCCGAGGCGCTGTCCGTCACCGAGGCCGGCCTTGCCGCCAACGGCAAGCCCGACGCGATCATCTGCGCCAATGACGACATGGCGCTTGGCGCGGTTGAAGCCTGCGCGGCGCGCAACTTCACCGACGTCAAGATCTACGGCTTCGACGCGCTTCCCGAAGCGTTGGTCGCTGTGCGCGACGGCAAGCTGGCCGGCACGGTCGAGCAATTCCCCGGCGAGCAGTCGCGCACCGCCGTGCAGATCGCGGTCGCCTACGCCAGGGACAAGACCGAGCCGAAGGAAAAGCTGGTGCTTTTGACGCCGATCGTCATCGGCAAGGACAATCTCGACAAGGCGGAGAGGCTGGGCGAGACGAAGTAGGCGAAGCCGGCGGGACAGCACCCCCCTCTGGCCTGCCGGCCATCTCCCCCTTCAAGGGGGAGATTGGATGTTACCCGGGCTTTCGCTAATTTTCGATCTTGCAGAAGAAGCGAGGCCAACGAGGCTGCCAATCTCCCCACTTGAGGGGGAGATGGCCGGCAGGACAGAGGGGGGGTGCTGTCCCGCCAGCCTTGCGTACAACCGAATGATCGAGGAGCAAACTTTGCCCAAGGCAGCCGCTATTGTGCCCTCCCCCGCCCTGCTCACCGTCGAGGGCGTGACCAAGCGCTTTGCCGGCGTCACCGCGCTGAACGACGTTTCGCTCGAAGTCCGCCCCGGCGAGATACTCGGCCTGCTCGGCGAGAACGGCGCCGGCAAATCGACGCTGCTCAAGATCCTGTCCGGCGTGATGCCGCCGTCCAGCGGTCGCATCGTCTTCGACGGCGTCGAATTCAATCCGCACAATCCGCAGGATGCGAAACGCCACGGCATCGTTACCATCTACCAGGAACTGAGCCTGATCCCGACGCTGACCGTGGCGGAGAATATTTTCATCGGCCGCGCACCGCTCGGCCGGTTCGGGCTGGTCAGTTGGCGGCGAATGGAGGAAGATTCCCGCGCGATCATCGCTCGTGTCGGCCTCGATCTCGACCCGGCGACGCCGGTTTCCGCACTGTCGGTGGCCGAACAGCAGCTGGTCGAGATCGCCCGCGCGCTATCGCTGAAGAGCCGCTTGATCATCATGGACGAGCCGACCTCGGCGCTGACCGAAACCGAAGTGCAGAAGCTGATGGCGATTATGGGCCGGCTGCGCAAAGACGGCGTCGCCATCATGTTCGTCACCCACCGGCTGGAGGAGGCATCGGCAATCTGCGACCGTATGACGGTGCTGCGCGACGGCAGGCTGGCCGGCCATCTCGACCGCGAAGGTGGGCCGATCAAACTGCCGAAGATCATCGAGAAGATGGTCGGCCGCGCCGCTTCCGAGCTCTATGCGAGGCCGACGCAGCGCGATGTCGCCGGCGACGTCCGGCTCTCGGTGCGCGGCCTGCGCACGGTGCGCGATCCGCAGGCGCCGCACGCCATCGTGCTCGAAGGCGTCGATCTCGACCTCAAGGCGGGCGAAATCCTCGGCGTCGCCGGGCTCGTCGGTTCCGGCCGCACCGAGCTCGCCCGCGCCATCTTCGGCGCCGACCGCATTGCCGCCGGCACCATCAGGCTCGATGGCAGGCCGATCGCGCCGGCCTCACCCGCCGATGCCATCGAGCTCGGCATCGGCCTGGTGCCGGAAGACCGCAAGCACCAGGCGATCTTCGCCGCACTCGCCATCCTCACCAATTTCTCGATCGCCGCGCTCGACCGCTACTCCAATGTCGGTTTCATGGCCGAGCGGCGCGAGCGAGAAGCGCTGGCGAACTACAGGAAGATGCTGTCGATCCGCATGGCCTCGCCCGAGCAGGCGATCGAGGGACTGTCCGGTGGCAATCAGCAGAAGGTCATCCTTGCCCGCTGGCTGGCACGCGATCCCAAGGTGCTGATCGTCGATGAACCGACGCGCGGCGTCGACGTCGGCGCCAAGGCGGAGGTTCATCAGATCCTGGTAGAGCTCGCCGCGCGCGGCATCGCCATCATGATGATCTCGTCCGAGCTGCCCGAAGTGCTTGCCGTGTCGGACAGGATCGTCACCATGCGGCGCGGGCGCATCACCGGCGAGATGCCTGGCATCGAGGCGACCGAGGAGAAACTGATGGAACTGATGGCGCTCGACCAGAAGCAGGAAGCCCAGAATCAGGAAGCAACGCAATGACCAGCACGACCGAACGGAGCCAGCGCGGCGGCGTCAATCTTGCGCGCCTGCTGATGAGCTTCGGCCCGCTGATGTTCCTGGCGGTGCTGATCGTCGTCTTCACCGTGCTGAAGCCGAGCTTCATCGACCCGATCAACCTGTTCAACATCATGCGCCAGATCTCGATCACCGGCCTGATCGCGCTAGGCATGACCTTCGTTATCCTCACCGCCGGCATCGACCTGTCGGTCGGCTCGCTGCTCGCCTTCTGCGGCATGGTCGCGGCGGTGGTGGCCAAGGGCGGCACCGCCAACACGCTGTCGCTGTCGACAACGGGCACGCTGGGCTATGGCTGGTTCGCCGCCCTTCTCGCCGCCGTCGTCGTCGGCGCCGTGGCCGGCGGTGTCCAGGGCTTTGCCATCACCAGGCTGAAAGTACCGCCCTTCGTCGTCACGCTCGGCGGCCTCACCGTGTTTCGCGGCCTAACGCTGACGATCTCCAATGGCGGCCCGATCTCCGGCTTCGACGCCTCGATGCGCTGGTTCGGTACCGGCCTGATCGGCCCGGTGCCGGTGCCGGCGATCATCTTCGCGATTGCCGCAATCCTGTGCCACATCGTGCTGCGCTACACGCGCTACGGTCGCGCCGTCTACGCCGTCGGCGGCAATGCCGAGGCCGCGCGGCTCTCCGGCCTGCGCGTCGACCGCATCCTGATCTCGGTCTACATCATCGTCGGCTTCTTCGCCGGCCTTGCCGCCTTCGTTTTGTCGGCGCGGCTCAACTCCTCCGAAGCCGTCGCCGGCATCGGCTACGAGCTGACGGTGATCTCGGCGGTCGTCATCGGCGGCACCTCGCTGTTCGGCGGCATCGGCAGCGTCGGCGGCACGGTGGTCGGTGCAGGGCTGATCGGCGTCCTGCAGAACGGGCTGCAATTCAACAACGTCTCGTCATACACGCAAAGCATCGTCATCGGCCTGATCCTCATCCTCGCCGTCGCGTTCGACCGCTGGCTGAAATCGCGGGTAAGGCGGTGATCCAGGTCAGGTCGGCAGGACAGAGGGGGGTGTTCAAGCGCAGCGGAGAGGGATAGGCAAGTTTCGCGCTGAGGAACAGAAGTAGTGAACCACTATCCCGTACCTCCCCGTAGTC
>NZ_JAMYSW010000028.1:0-41343 GCF_040322135.1 Mesorhizobium sp. M0189 | reverse complement strand
CACTCCGCCAACAAGCCGTTCTGCGATGGCAGCCACAAGCGCGTGGGGTTTGTCGGGTAATTGCCAAGGTTGCGATCCGTCACACCCCCCTCTGTCCTGCCGGACATCTCCCCCTCAAGGGGGGAGATTGGCAGCTTCGCCGGCGGCCACCCTGTTTGCAGCGTTGAAAATTTGCGAGAGCGTGGGTGACACCCAATCTCCCCCCCTTGAGAGGGAGATGTCCGGCAGGACAGAGGGGGGTGCTGTCCCGCCGGCATTGGGCGAGCCTGCAGCGTGTTCGCCCGTGGCCCAGCCATCGCGGCTTTATCGATCGGCCGGTATCCGCTAAGGGGCGGAGACGAATTCTCCGGACCCAAAATATGACTGCCAAGACCAAACCCTCCCCCCTGTTCCTCGGAATAGACACCGGCGGCACCTACACCGACGCCGTGTTGTGGTCTGAAGCCGGCGGCCCCGGCGGAAAAGTGCTGGCCAAGGCCAAGGCGCTGACCACCCGTCACGACCTGGCGGTCGGCATATCGGGCGCGGTCGATGCGGTGCTGCAAAAAGCCGGCACCGACCCGGCGGCGATCAAGCTGGTGTCGATGTCGACGACGCTTGCCACCAATGCGCTGGTCGAGGGCCAGGGCGGGCGCGTCGCGTTGGTGATGATCGGCTTTGCCGAAGGCGATCTGGCCCGCGACGGGCTGAAGGCGGCGCTCGGCACCGATCCGGTGGTGTTCTGCCCCGGCGGCCACGATGTCCATGGCAATGCGGCAAAACTCGATCTGTCCGGGCTGGAGGCAGCTTTGCCGGAACTGGAAGAATCGGTGTCCGGCTTTGCCGTCTGCGCCTATTTCGCCACCCGCAATCCGGCGCATGAGCTTGCCGCCCGCGACCTGATCCGCGACAGGACCGGCCTGCCGGTCACCGCCAGCCACGAGCTGTCGGCCAAGCTCGGCGGCCCGCGCCGGGCACTGACGACATTGCTCAACGCCCGGCTGATCTCGATGATCGACCGGCTGGTCGCGGCAACCGAAGGTTTTTTGGCCGCGCGCAAGATCGCCGCCCCGCTGATGGTGGTGCGCGGCGACGGCGCGCTGGTCTCGGCCGCCTTTGCCCGCCAGCGGCCGATCGAGACGATCCTGTCCGGCCCGGCCGCCAGCCTTGTCGGCGCCCGCCACATGACCGGCCTCGACAATGCCGTGGTCTCCGATATCGGCGGCACCACCACCGACGTCGCGGTGTTGGACAAGGGCCGGCCGCGGCTCGATCCGGAAGGCGCCACCGTCGGCGGCTTCCGCACCATGGTCGAGGCCGTCGCCATGCGCACTTTTGGCCTCGGCGGCGATTCCGAAGTGGCGCTGGAGGACGGCGCGCTCAACCCGAAGATCCTGCTCGGGCCGCGCCGCCTGGTGCCGCTGGCGCTGGCCGGCATGATGCATGGCGACGCGGTCACATCAGAACTGGAACGCCAGCTGCGCGCACCCAATCCCGGCCGCATGGATGGCCGCCTCGCGGTGCGCACCGGCGTGCCGGAGCGGCTCGCGGCCGGACTGACCGGTGCCGAAGCCAAGCTTTACGAGCTGATCGGTGCCGTGCCGCAGGCTCTCGACAGATTGCTGACTTCGAATGCCCAGAACGCCACCTTGAACCGGCTGGTGTCGCGCGGGCTGGTGCATGTCGCCGGCTTCACGCCGTCGGATGCCGCGCATGTGCTGGGCAGGCAGGCCAATTGGGATCTGGCTGCGGCGCGTCTGGGTGCCGAGCTGTTCGCGCGCAGGCGTGACGGCCGCGGCCAGTTCATCGCCGCCTCGCCGGAGGCGATCTCGGAACGGGTGCTGACCACGCTGACCCGCCTGTCGGCGGAAGTCATCCTCGAGACCGCCTTCGCCGAGGATGGGCTGGATGGCGCGGCGACCGTCGCCCACGCGCTGGTCCAGCGCGCCGTCGACGCCCATCCCGGCATCGCCCGGCTCAGCGTCGCGCTCGACCGTCCGGTCATCGGCCTCGGCGCCTCGGCGCCGTTGCACTATGCCGGCCTGGCCGAGCTGGTCGGCAATGACTGCGTGGTGCCTGAGGATACCGATGTGGCCAATGCGCTCGGCGCCGTCGTCGGCCAGGTCCGGGTTTCGGCCGAGGCGCGGGTCAGCCAGCCCAAGGAAGGGCTGTTCCGTGTCGCCTCAGGCGAAAGCGTGCGCGATTTCAACGACGAGGCGGCGGCGATCGCCGCGGCGGAGAGAGATGTGCGCGCTATTGCCGCCGGGCGGGCGAAGGACGCCGGCACCGACAGCGCCGAGATCGAAATCGCCAGCGAGTTCCGCGTCTCCACCGTCGAGGGCCAGCGCATGTTCATCGAGGCGCATGTCGTGGCGGTCGCGTCGGGCAGGCCAAGGATGGCGGTGTGATTAGCCGATCTCCCCCCTCGAGGGGGAGATGTCCGGCAGGACAGAGGGGGGCGCTGTCCCGCCAACGTCTCAGTCTTTCGCGGTAACACCTCAGACTTGCGGCTGGTCGTAAATGGCAAGGTCGGCGATCCTTCACGCCCCCCTCTGCCCTGCCGGGCATCTCACCCACAAGTGGGGAGATTGGCAGCTCCTGCAACGGCGAAAACGCCCTACCTTCACCTATGCCGAATTGACCCTGCAACCGCGACATGCCAAAGGCCCGGCCTAGCCTTTCGTCTGGAGAAGCCCTGATGACCGATCGCGTCGAGATCGCCGGATTGCGGATTGCCCGCGAGCTTCACCATTTTGTCGTGAACGAGGCGTTGCCGGGCACCGGCATTGAAGCGGAGGCATTCTGGAGCGGTTTTTCGGCGATCGTCCATGATCTCTCGCCAAAAAACCGGGCGCTGCTCGAAAAACGCGATGCCATGCAGGACAAGCTCGACCGCTGGTACCGCGACAATGGCGCGCCCGTCGACATGGAGGCCTACAAGAGCTTCCTCCGCGAGATCGGCTATCTCCTGCCCGAGGGGCCGGCCTTCAGCGTGACGACCGAAAATGTCGACCCGGAAATCGCGCTGGTCGCCGGGCCGCAGTTGGTGGTGCCGGTGATGAATGCGCGTTATGCGCTGAATGCCGCCAATGCGCGCTGGGGCTCACTGTATGATGCGCTCTACGGCACCGACGCCATCCCGGAGACGGACGGCGCCGAGCGAGGCAACAAATTCAATCCGGCGCGCGGCGCCAAGGTCGTCGCCTGGGCGAAAAGCTTCTTCGACGAGGCGGTGCCGCTCACGACAGGCAAATGGGCCGGCGTGAACGGGCTTTCGGTCGCCAACGGCATGTTGCGGCTGGGCGAGGGCGGCGGCGCCACCACGCTTGCCGACCCCAAGCAGTTTGCCGGCTATCGCGGCGATGCCGCCGACCCCGAAGCCGTCTTGCTGGTCAGGAATGGCTTGCACATCGAAATCGCCATCGACCGCAACAACCAGATCGGCCGCACCGATCCGGCCGGCATTGCCGATGTCGTGCTGGAATCGGCGCTGACAACCATCCAGGACTGCGAGGATTCGGTGGCGGCCGTCGATGCCGAGGATAAGGTGCTGGTCTACCGCAACTGGCTCGGCCTGATGAAGGGCGACCTGGCTGAAGAGATCACCAAGGCCGGCAAGAGCTTTGTCCGAAGGCTCAACCCCGACCGCACCTATACCGCGCCCGATGGCGGCACGCTGACCGTGCCCGGCCGCTCGCTGATGCTGGTCAGGAACGTCGGCCACCTCATGACCAATCCGGCGATATCGGACCGCGACGGCAATGAGGTGCCGGAAGGCATCATGGATGCGGCGCTGACGGCGCTGATCGCGCTGCACGATGTTGGCCCCAACGGGCGCCGCGCCAATTCTCGCGCCGGCTCGATGTATATCGTAAAACCCAAGATGCACGGGCCGGAGGAAATTGCCTTTGCCGTCGAGATTTTCGACCGCGTCGAGGCGCTGCTCGGCATGGCGAAAAACACCATCAAGATGGGCATCATGGACGAGGAGCGGCGCACCACCGTCAACCTCAAGGAGGCGATCCGCGCCGCCAGGGACCGCGTCGTCTTCATCAACACCGGCTTCCTCGACCGCACCGGCGACGAGATACATACCTCGATGGAAGCCGGCCCGATGATCCGCAAGGGCGACATGAAGCAGGCCGCCTGGATTGCCGCCTATGAAGCCTGGAACGTCGATACCGGGCTCGAATGCGGGCTGGCCGGCCACGCCCAGATCGGCAAGGGCATGTGGGCGATGCCCGACCTGATGGCGGCGATGCTGGCCGAGAAAATCGCGCACCTTAAGGCCGGCGCCAACACCGCCTGGGTGCCGTCGCCGACGGCGGCAACCCTGCACGCCACGCACTACCACAAGGTCGATGTCCAGGCCGTGCAGAAGGCGCTGAAAAGCCGGCCCAAGGCCAGGCTCGACGACATCTTGTCGGTGCCGGTAGCAAGGCGGCCGAACTGGTCGCCTGAAGACATCCAGAAGGAGCTAGACAACAACGCGCAAGGCATTCTGGGCTATGTCGTGCGCTGGATCGACCAGGGCGTTGGCTGCTCGAAAGTGCCTGACATAAACGACGTCGGCCTGATGGAGGACCGCGCCACGCTGCGCATCTCCTCGCAGCACATCGCCAATTGGCTGCATCACGGCGTCTGCACGCCCGATCAGGTCATGGAAACGATGAAACGCATGGCGGCGATCGTCGACCGCCAGAACGAAGGCGATCCACTCTACCGGCCGATGGCACCGGACTTCAACAATTCAATCGCGTTCCTCGCCGCCTGCGACCTCGTCTTCAAAGGCCGCGTCCAGCCCAACGGCTACACCGAGCCGGTGCTGCACGCGCGGCGGCTGGAACTGAAGGCGAAGCAAGGCGCCTGAAGCGAAGGCGCGGGAGCCGGCGTCCCCCTCCCCTTGAGGGCAGGGTGACCCGAAGGGCCGGGAGGGGTCCTGCATGAAGTGCGCCAACGCCCATTCTGACGATGCGCCTCAGGAAGAGGATCATCGGGGCCCAGGTTCGATTTCCAAAAATAGGGCAAGTCGAGGGACGCCGCGTCCTCCACACCGCGGACTGCCTCTAACCTCACGCGGGCGAGATCGAGCACGACATGAAAATATCGGTATGTCTGACCGGCTCCGGGGTTTCACGGAAGGGCGGGCAGGGCCTGAAGCCGAACGACTCATACACGGCAATGGCGTTTTTCATGTAGAACGTCGTGTGGATCAATACCGTCCGGATTCGGCCTTTCCGGATCTCCGCCAGCGCGGCCCCCATCAGCGCCCGGCCGATTCCTTTTCCGCGAAACGACGCGTCGACAAAAAACTTGTGAATCTCCGCCGTATGGTCGTCGAACTGGTCAAGGCGAGGCAGCCCGCCGGTAGGTTCTCCGATCGCGCGATAAACGCCATGGCATCTGGCGCGCCGAACTTCGCTGCCAGCGAACTGCCGCTCCTTTCGGGGTGGAAGATGGTCCTCACGTCCTCCTCCGAGACGCCGTAAGGCTGCACGGCGTCGACATCCCATTGTGCAAGCTTGCGGCAAAGCCCGGCCATGGTCTCGAAGTCTTCGGCACTGCGTGCCGGCGAAACAGAAATCATCCCCGCCTCAGCCCCGGTTAGGTGCATGACCGTAACATATGCGATCATCGGGCGCGAACCCGCAACCGTACTTCCAGCGAGCAGCAGAAGCACTACGCCGCCTGTGCCATCCGCTCCGAGCTCATGCGGTAGGAAATCGCCTCGGCCAGATGGATGCGGCCGACCGTTTCGCTGGCCTCGAGATCGGCCAGCGTCCGCGCCACCTTCAAGACGCGGTGGTAGGCTCTTGCCGAAAAGCCGAGCTTTTCGCTGGCGTCCCTCAGTAGCGACAGGCCGGCGGCATCGGGCATGGCGATCTCCTCGATAACCGACGGTGAGCAATGCGCGTTGGTGGTGGCGGAGGTCGCGCCGAGCCGCTCGAAACGCTCACGCTGGATCATACGGGCACGAGCGACGCGCAGTGCCACGGCTGCACTCTTCTCCGCCCGGTCCGGCCGGATCAGATCGCTGGCCGAAACCGCCGGTACCTCGATCCTGAGATCGATGCGATCGAGCAGCGGGCCGGAAATGCGCGCCTGGTAGTCGGTGCGGCAGCGGTCGCCGCGCAGGCAGCGATAGCCTGGCTCGCCGGCCATGCCGCAGCGGCACGGGTTCATCGCCGCGACCAGCTGGATGCGCGCCGGATAGGTGACGCGATGGTTGGCGCGCGCGATCATGCAGTCGCCGGTCTCCAGCGGCTGGCGCAGCGCATCGAGCGCCTGCGGCGAGAATTCGGGAAACTCGTCGAGGAACAGCACGCCGTGATGGGCAAGCGAGGCCTCGCCCGGCCGCACGCGCAAGCCGCCGCCGACCATCGCCGCCATCGAGGCCGAATGATGCGGCGCGCGGAACGGCCGCCGGTCGGTGAGCTTTCCTTCGCCGAGTTCGCCGGCCACCGACGCGATCATCGAGACTTCGAGCAATTCCTTCGGCGCAAGCGGCGGCAGGATCGACGGCAGCCGCTGGGCCAGCATCGATTTTCCCGACCCCGGCGGCCCGACCATCAGCAGATTGTGGCCGCCGGCCGCCGCCACTTCCAGCGCCCGCTTGGCGGTCTCCTGGCCCTTGATGTCGGCAAGGTCGGGCAAGTCGCGCGCCGAGGCGTGGATGCCGGCTTCCGGCCGCGACAGAACCTGCGTGCCGCGAAAATGATTGGCGATGGCGATCAGGCTGCGCGGCGCCAATATGTCGAAATCCTTGCCGGCCCACGCCGCTTCCGGCCCGCAGGCAAACGGGCAGATCAGGCCCTTGCCTTCGGCATTGGCGCCGATCGCCGCCGGCAGCGCGCCGGCCACCGCGGCAATGGTGCCGTCGAGCGATAATTCGCCAAGCACGACATAGCCGGCCAGCATGTCGCCCGGAATGGCGCCGAGTGCCGCCATCAAACCGAGCGCGATCGGCAGATCGTAATGGCTGCCCTCCTTGGGCAGGTCGGCAGGCGCCAGATTGACGGTGACCTTCTTCGACGGCATCGACAGGCCGGATGCATGCAGCGCCGCCTGCACCCGCTCGCCGCTTTCGGCTACAGCCTTGTCGGCCAGGCCGACGATGTGCATGTTGACCTTGCCCGGCGCGATCATCACCTGCACGTCGACCGGCACGGCCTCGATGCCCTGGAAAGCAACCGTGCGAACCCGCGCCACCATGTCTTCACCCCGGCTGCAGGCTTGCCCCAAGCCCTTGCGATCATGCCGCGAACGGCGTCACCGGAGACAACCACAGATTTCCGGCGAAGGCAAGAACATTTGGGGAACGGCTGAACGCAGCGGCTCCAATGGGTTGCAACGCGGCCGCTCCGAAGCGAGACTAGTTACGCTTGCCCTCCACCGCATCCCAGAACAGGCTGCCGATGTCGGCGCCGCCGAAGCGCTTCACTTCGCGTATGCCGGTCGGTGAGGTCACGTTGATCTCGGTCATGTAGTCGCCGATGACGTCGATGCCGACGAGGATGAAGCCGCGCTCCCTCAGCCACGGGCCGATGCGGGCACAGATCTCGCGTTCGCGCTCTGTCAGCTCGGTCTTTTCGGCGCGGCCGCCGACATGCATGTTGGAGCGCGAATCGTGCTCGGCCGGCACGCGGTTGATGGCGCCGACCGGCTCGCCGTCAATCAGGATGATGCGTTTGTCGCCGGCGCGCACCTCCTTGAGGTAGCGCTGCACGATGTAGGGTTCGCGGAACATCTGGCCGAACATTTCGAGCAGCGAGGCGAGGTTGCGGTCGGCCTCGTGCAGGTGGAAGATGCCGGCGCCGCCATTGCCGTAGAGCGGCTTGACGATGATGTCGCCAAACTCCTTGCGGAAGGCGGCGACTTCGAGCGGATCCTTGGTGATCAGCGTGTCCGGCATCAGGTCGGGAAATTCGGTGACGAAGATCTTTTCCGGGCTGTTGCGCACCCAGGCCGGGTCGTTGACCACCAGCGTCTTCGGATGGATGCGCTCGAGGATATGCGTGGTGGTGATGTAGTTCATGTCGAAGGGCGGATCCTGCCGCAAAAGGATGACGTCCATCTCCGAAAGATCGGTACGGATTTCTTCGCCCAGTGAATAATGGCTGCCCTTCTCGTCGCGGACCTGCATCGCCTCGATGCGGGCAAACACCTTGCCGTCGCGCAGCGACAGCCGGTCGGGCGTGTAGTGGAACAGCTGGTGGCCGCGCCGCTGCGCTTCCAGCGACAGCGCAAACGACGTGTCGCCGGCAATCGACACGGTGGAGATGTGGTCCATCTGGACGGCGACTTTCAGGGGCATGGCAGCTCTCCGGCGCACTTGCAGCGATCCACTTGGATGCACAAAGTACGCTCCAACACTTTTGAATCCATGCATCGTGCTGTCCGAAAATCGATTCCGATTTTCGCGCCGATGCATCGACGACAGCGATATAAGGAAATCGGCGGCTTCTGCCAATCGGCCAAGGTCATGATGAGGCTGCGCTTCGTTTGGCGCAGATCCCAATGCGATGTGCCGTCAGCGATCGAAGACCAGCTTGGAATAGCCGAGGAAGGACAGCGCCATGGCAATCAGCGAGGCGACCGCAAGGGCGATGAGCGGCGACACCGTCGGCAGCGCGAACAGGATGGCGCAATAGACGAGATAATTGACGACGCTGGTGGCAATGCCGACGCCGCCATAGCGTGCGCCCTCTTGCGCGATGCCGCGGCTGGAAGGCGAAAACGTCAGATGGCGGTTGATCAACCAGGTGACGGACAGGGCAAAACCGATCGAAATGATGCGAGCCGCGAATGGTCCGAGCGGCGCTATCGTCAGCACCAGCCAAAGCGCCGCCGCGTCGGCGACGAAGCCGATGCCGCCGGCGAAAATGAAGCGGGCGAGGCGTCCCATTCAGGCTCTAGGCCGCGCGCGGGGTCTTGCCCGGTCCGGCCTTCAAAGTCGCGAGGGCGCTTGCACGTTCACGTTCGACGCGACCGGAAGGCATCGACAGATAGAAGATGCGCTTCTGCTCGGCCCGGCCGCGCGACACCGAATCGAGGATTACCCCGGTCACCGCCGCCAGCATCGACAGCAGCAGCAGCCCGACCGACAGCACCCAGGTCGGCATGCGCGGCACAAGCCCGGTTTCGGCGAACTCGATCAGCACCGGCGCCATCAGGAACAGGCTCGATGCCAGGAAGAACACCGAAAAAGCGCCGAAGAAACGCAGCGGCTGTGTCTCCTTCATCAGCATGGCGAACATCCACAGGATCTTCGCGCCGTCGCGAAAGGTCGACAGCTTCGACGAGGAGCCTTCCGGCCGGCGGCCATAGTCGAGCCCGATCTCGCTCACCGGCAATTTGAGCTGCGAGGCGTGCACCGACATTTCGGTCTCGATCTCGAAACCGCCGGAAACGGCGGGAAAGCTCTTGACGAAGCGCCTGGTGAAGGCGCGGTACCCCGAGAAGATATCGGTAAAGTCCGAGCCGAACAGCCGCTTGTAGAGGCTGTTGAAGATGCGGTTGCCGAAGGCATGGCCAGTCCTGCCGGCATCGTCGGCGACGCCGCGCCTGGTGCCCACCACCATGTCGGAGCGCTCGGTCAGCAGCGCGTTGATCAGTTGCGGCGCGTCCTCCGGCGCATAGGTGCCGTCGCCGTCGGCCATCAGATAGATGTCGGCCTCGATGTCGGCGAACATGCGGCGCACGACATTGCCTTTGCCCTGGCGCGGCTCGCGCACCACGATGGCGCCGGCGGCGCGGGCTCGGAGCGCCGTCAGATCGCGCGAATTGTTGTCGTAGACATATATCGCGGCGGCAGGCAGCGTCTCGCGAAAGCGCCGCACCACTTCGCCGATCGTCAGCTCCTCATTGTAGCAAGGCAGGAGCACGGCGATGCTCGGCTCATGGCGCACTTCTTGTGGCATTTTCGTCTCCGGATGCCCTGTGAGGTCCCTGACCGCTCAAACGCCGGCCTCGCTCGGGGCGGCTTTACTATTTATTGAAGCTGTTAAGGCTAGGTTTAAACCGCCCCGTATTCCTTCCAAAGGTCCTGATATGAGCACAGCCGACGATGGCGCCTCCATTTGGAGGTCCGATATCGCGCTGGCGCTGCTTGCCACGCTGCTGGCGCTTGCCGTCAATGCCTTTGCCGGTTTCCCGGAACTGACCAATGCCGGCGGCGACAACGACAATCTGCTGCGCCTTGTCGAAGTTCGCGACATGCTGGCCGGCCAAAGCTGGTTCGATCTGCACCAGTACAGGATGGGCCTGGAAGGCGGCTTCGTCATGCACTGGTCGCGGCTGGTCGATGCGCCGATCGCCGCCATCACGGCCGTGTCGGCCCTGACCGGGAGCACGGTCTTTGCCGAGAATTTTGCGCAAGTGCTGTGGCCGGCGCTGCTCTTTTGCCTGACCGTGTTTTTCACCGCTCGCACCGCGCGCAGCTTTGCCGGTGACGGCGCCGTGCTGCCCGCTGTCGTCGTCGGCGCCGCCGCACTGCACTTCCTCGGCATTTTTTCGCCTGGCGCGCTCGATCACCACAATGTCCAGCTGATGCTGAGCATGGCCAGCCTGAGCCTTCTGCTTGAAGCGCCGTTGCGCAGGCCGGCGGCACTACTCTCCGGCCTGTGCGCCGGATTGATGCTGGCCGTCGGCATGGAAACCGCGCCTTATGTCGCCACCATCGGCGCCTCTGTCGCCACGCTGTTTGCCCTCGACGCCGATGGCGAGAGGCCGATTGCCAGGGATTTCGGCCTCGGCTTTGCCGGCGTGTCCGCTCTCGTCTTTGTCGCCACCATCGCACCGTCCGCCTGGGGTCAGGCGCAATGCGACGCCTTCTCGACCGTGCAGTTCGTCGTCGCAGCGATTGCCGGAACCGGCCTTGCGGCGATAGCGTCGGTCGAGCCCGCTGGCCGCACGCGCCAACGGCGCATCGCCTCGCTTGGCCTGCTTGCCCTGATATTGGCCGCAGTCGTCGTCTTTTTGTTCCCGCAATGCCTGGCAGCGCCCTATGCCAACCTCGATCCGCGCCTCAAGGAGCTATGGCTTGATCACATCGACGAGGCGCAATCGCTGTTCAAGCTTCTCGCTGAAGATCCGGCCGGGGTGGTGGCGCGCTATGCTACGCCGCTCATCGCGCTCGTGCTGATGGCGCTTCGCCTTGGCCGTGGCGGCTGGCGGCGGCAGGACAGCCTTGTCGGCACGCTGCTTGTCGTGGCCTTCATCGTCAGTGCCTGGCAGGTGCGCGGTTCGACATTCTCGATCGCCTTCGCCGTCATCCCGCTTGCTGCCTGGATTGCCAAATGGCGTCAACGGGCCGAGGCCAGCCCGTCGCGCGGCGTGGCGCTGCGCATGGCCGCCGTCTGGCTGGTTTCGGTGAATGCCGTCTGGACTGGGGCTGCCGCGGCGACCTCGGTCGCCTTCGAGGACAGCAATACCGCCGCCGATAATGGCGACGGCGCCGATGTCGCTTGCCAGCGCATGGCCTCCTTTGCGGCGCTTGGCCGCCTGCCCGGCACCACGGTGCTGGCAATTTCCAATCTCGGATCGCCGATCCTGGCCTATTCCGGACACCGCGTCTTCGCCGGGCCTTATCATCGCAGCGTCGCCGGCAACCTGCTGGCGCTCGATGCCTTCCTTGGGTCCGATGCCGATGCCAGGACAATCCTGGCGGATCATCACGTCGGCCTCGTCGCATTGTGCCCCGGCAGCCCCGAAAGCAAGCTCCTCGCCGCCAAGGCGCCGGCAGGTTTTCTCGCCGGGTTGATGCGCGGCAGCGTACCGGAATGGCTTGAGCCGGTTGCCGGGACCAGCGGAGCCGCCGTCGAATTGTACCACGTCCGGCTGGGCGGCTGATCGATCGGGGGCGCGTGCGGCCTTTTGTCGGACATAAGTCCCGACTATCCACTCTTTCGCCCTTGCCCGCCCGACATGGCTGGATAGGATGCGCGCCGGTCAGACCGAGATCGTTGGACCGGGAGAGAATTCATGATGCCATCGGCACACTTTGCCGACCTCGAAGGCGCTTCGGTGCTGATCACCGGTGGCGGCTCCGGCATTGGAGCCGCCTTGACCGAGGGATTTATCCGCCAGGGGGCAAAGGTCGCCTTTATCGATATCGCCGACCGTCCGAGCCTGGCGCTGGCCGATCGGTTAGACAAGGAGCTCGGCCGGCGGCCGCTCTATCTCAAGACCGATATACGCGATATCGAGGCATTGCGGTTATCAGTTGCCAAAGCCGCCGAGGCGCATGGCGACGTGACCGTGCTGGTCAACAATGCCGCGCAGGATGACCGTCATGCCGTCGAAGACCTCACGGTCGAGTTCTGGGACAACAATCATGCCATCAACCTGCGCCCGCATTTCTTCAGCGCACAGGCGGTGGCGCCGGGCATGAAGCGGGCCGGTGGCGGCTCGATCATCAATTTCACCTCGACCTCGTTTCTCATCAACCATCCCGATATGCCGGCCTATACCGCCGCCAAGGCCGGCATCGTCGGCCTCACCAAGGGTCTTGCCGGCAAGCTCGGCGTCGACGGCATTCGCGTCAACGCAATCGCGCCCGGCTGGGTGATCACCGAGCGACAGAGAAAGCTCTGGGTCACCGAACAGGCGCTCGCCGCCCACGTCGCCAAGCAGTGCATCAAAGAGGTGATGCAGCCGGAAGACGTTGTCGGCACCGTGCTGTTCCTGGCGTCGGATGCTTCACGCATGCTGACCGCGCAGATGCTGATCGTCGACGGGGGGTTCCTGTGATCTCATCGAGCAAGGCCCCTTCTGTCGCGGCCGTCGACTGGGGCACCACCCGGATGAGGGCGTGGCTGCTCGACGGCGCCGGCAAGGTTCTCGCCGAGCGGCGCGGCGATGACGGGCTGATCACCGCCCAGGCTAAAGGATTTTCGTCCGTTCTCGAAGGGCATCTGGCTGCCATGGGTGCCCCCGAGGCGCTGCCGGTCATCATTTGCGGGATGGCCGGTTCGCGCCAGGGCTGGCTGGAGGCGCCCTATGTCAGCGTGCCGGCGCCGATCGGCGCTATCCTCGCCGGCGCTGCCCGCATCCCCGGCCAGCGCCGCGACATCCGCATCGTGCCCGGCCTTGCCCAACGCCTTGCCGATGCGCCTGACGTCATGCGCGGCGAGGAAACGCAGCTTGCCGGCGCCGGTTTGCCGGCACAGGGACGCCACCTCGTCTGCATGCCCGGCACCCATTCGAAATGGGTGCTGGTCGAGGACGGTTCCATTGCCGGCTTCGGCACCTGGCCGACCGGCGAGCTGTTTTCGGTGCTGGCTGCGCACTCGATCCTGCGCCATTCGCTGGGCGAGCCGCCGCAGCCGGTTGCCGCCGAAAGTCCGTTTTTCCGGGACTGGTGCCTGAAGGCGTTGGCCGAGGGCGGTGACATCGTTTCAAGACTGTTCTCGATCCGCGCCGCCAGCCTGTTGCAGGACCTGAAGCCCGAAGATGCCGCAGCCTCTCTGTCCGGCCTGCTGATCGGCGGCGAGATCGCTTCGGCAAATAGCCGCTATGGGGCAAGCGCCGTGCCCGTCGTGCTGATCGCATCGGGCGCACTCGGCAGGCTCTATGCCGAGGCGCTCGGCCTTGCCGGGCTCGCTTTCAGGGCGGTCGACGCCGATGAGGCGGTGCGTGCCGGCCTTGCCGAAGCCGCGCGCGAAAATGGCATGATCGCCAAAAATGGAGTTGCCGCATGACCGAAACCGCACCTTTTCCAAAGCTCAAGCGGGGTCTGGTCGCGATCCTGCGTGGCCTCAAGCCAAGCGAGGCGGTGGCGATCGGCCAGGCGATCTTCGGCGCCGGCATCGAAGCAATCGAGGTGCCGCTCAACTCGCCCGAGCCTTTTGTTTCCATCGCCAGTATTGTCGAAGCGCTTCCTCCGACGGCGCTGGTCGGCGCCGGCACGGTGCTCACCGCCGCCGATGTCGACGGTCTGCACAAGGCCGGCGGGCGGCTGCTGGTCAGCCCCAATATCGATGCCGAGGTCATGGGCCGTGCCATGCAGTACGGCATGGTGACGATGCCCGGCGTGTTCACGCCGACCGAGGCATTTCAAGCAATCCGGCTCGGCGCCTCGGCATTGAAATTCTTCCCGGCGAGCGTGCTTAGCGCGGCGGGCATTTCGGCGATGCGCGCGGTGCTGCCAGCCAGTGTGCTGGTCGGCGCCGTCGGCGGCGTTTCGGACAAGGACTTTGCCGGCTACAAAGCGGCCGGCGTCACCGTCTTCGGTCTTGGCTCCAGCCTGTTCAAGCCGGGCATGAGCATCGACGAAGTGGCAGCACGGGCGAAGGCTGCGGTCGTGGCCTGGGACGCGGCGTTTGGAGCGGCATGATGAGCGAGACCATCGTTTCGGTTTTTTCCGACCATGTCTGCCAACTCGGCGAGGGGCCAAGCTATGACCCTGCCACGGACACGCTCTATTGGTTCGACATCGTCAACGGCCAGCTCCTGGAACGGCGCTTGTCCGGCGGTGCGGTCAAAATCCACGAGCTCGGTCAGATGGCCAGCGCCATCGCCATCGTCGACGACCAACGCCAGCTGATCGCCACCGAGACCGGCCTGCATGTCCGCGATGTCGCGACCGGCAAGCTGACGCTGCACACGCCGATCGAGGCCGATAATACGGTCACCCGCTCGAACGATTCCCGCGTTCACCCTTGCGGCGCCCTCTGGGTCGGCACCATGGGTAAGGGCGAGGAGAAGGCCGCCGGTTCTATCTACTGGTTCTTCAAGGGCGAGCTGCGCCGGCTCTATGCGGATCTCACGGTGCCCAATTCGATCTGCTTTTCCGAAGATGGGACCATCGCCCATTATACCGACACCAGCACCGGGCTGTTGATGCGCGTCGGCTGCGATCCTGCGACCGGCCTGCCGGTTGGCGAACCGAAGGTCTTCGTCGATCACCGTTCGGCCAAGGGCTATATCGATGGTTCGGTGCTCGACCGCGACGGCATATTGTGGAACGCTTGCTGGGGCGGCAGCGTCGTCGAAGCCTATGGACCCGACGGCAAGCTTGTCCGTTCGGTGGCGATGCCGGCGACGCAGCCGTCCTGTCCGGCTTTTGTCGGCAGGAATGCCGACCGGATCGCGGTCACCTCCGCCTGGTCCGGCAAGAGCGAGAAGCAGCGCCTGCTCGACCCGCAAGCCGGCATGACGTTTATGCTCGACATTCCAGTCAATGGTCGCTTCGAGCCGCGCGTGCTGATTGGCTAGACCATGGTCCCGAACCTTTGGTTCGGAAAAGATCATGGTCAAACAAGAAGATGGTGCGCTTGCTGTCGTGCAGGCGTCCGATCAACGTCGGTTCCGCGCAAGCCGAATGCGTTCCCCGTGCGATGGTAGGCAATCGTGCTGCCAGGAGCCGTTCCACCCATGTCAAGCCGCAAGCCGAAGCTGATCCTTGTCTACGAGCCGGAAAAGGCCTGCTTCGATCGGCTGGTCGCCGATAACCACGTGCCGGAGCGTGCCGTCGAAATCGCCTCCTATCTGGCGCAATCGACCGACATCGCTGCTGAATTCGACGCACTTGCCGCCGCTTGCCAGAAGCGCGGCTTGTCGTTTGCGCCGGTGACACTCGACGCCGCCGCAAGCGTTCTCGCCGGCGAGGACCCGAAGACCACGCTCGTCTGGACACTGACCGACGGCATCGCCTATTTCCGCGGCGGCGCGGCACCAGCTCTGGCACGGCTGAACGGCCTGAAGGCGATCGGCGCCGACGATGCGCTTTTTGCGCTCTGTCAGGATAAGTTCCGTTCCGGCGCCGTGCTCGGCGCGCTTGGCTTGCCGGTGCCGCGGGCGGGCCTTGCCCGTGACGGAGCCTGGCTGGTCGCGCCGCCGGACTCGCCCGCCGGCTGGTTCGTCAAGCCGAACCGGCTCGGCGCCAAGATCGGCATCTGGCCGGATTCGCGCTGCCACGATCTCGGCCACGCGCTGGAGCTTAGCCGGCGCGTCTTCGCCGCCTATCGCGACGATGTCGTGGTCCAGCCCTATGTCGCCGGCCGCAACGCGCGCGCCAGTTTTCTCGGATTGAAGCCGGATACCGGCGCCGAGGCGATCGGCATCGCCCTTGTCGATTCGGGCAGCGATTTCCAGACCATGCAGGACAGCCTGGCGCTTTACGGCGATACCGGTGTAGCGGCGAAAGCCGCGGGAAATTACGCTGAGCCGTTGCTGCTTCCCGTTGGCGCCAGCCAGCCTCGAGCCGATGCAAGAATTCGTCGCATCGCCGAAAGCCTGATGGTCGGGCTTGGCCTGCGGGATGTGTTTTCCATCGACTTCCGGGTCGAAGCCGACGACAGCGTGCACCTCATCGAGTTCGAGGTCTGCCCCGGCCTGCCCTGCTTCGATTTCCGCGATTACTGTCGCCAGCAATGGGGCCTGAGCCTGGCCAATGCGATGGCCGAGACCGCGATGAACCGACTTCGCGCCTAAATCCCCTCGACCAGCACGATTTCACCATCAGCCACCTTCTGGCGGATCGCGACCGCGCGCTGGTATTCGGGCGAGTGGTAGCAGTCATGCGCCGCCGCAAGCGACGGAAACTCGATGATCACATTGCGGTCGCGGCCCGGCCCCTCGGCCTTCTCATGCGCGCCGCCGCGCGCCAGGAACTTGGCGCCGAAGCGGTCGAAGGCCAGCTTGGCGGCTGCGACATAGTCCTTGTAGCCTTCCGCATCGCGCACGTCGACGCGAGCGATCCAGTATCCCTTGGGCATCGGTTTCTCCTGGTTTTTGGTCCTTATGCCGAGCGCATTTCATCGAGGATGGCTTCAGCTGCCGCCCGCCGGTCGGCCGCGCCGACGATCGGCCGGCCGACCACGAGGTGGCTGGAGCCGTTGCGGATCGCCTGCGCCGGCGTCACCACCCGCTTCTGGTCGCCATGGTCGCTGCCCGTGGGCCGGATCCCCGGCGTCACGACGGCCAGGTCGGGGCCGACGATGCGGCGCACCGCCTCCGCTTCCTCGGCCGAGCAGACGATGCCGCCCATGCCGGCATGTAGCGCCTGCTCGGAGCGCCTCAGCACCAGCGTATGCGGATCATATTCATAGCCGGCGTCGATCACGTCCTGCTCGTCCATCGAGGTCAGCACGGTGACCCCGAGCAGGCAAAGGTCGCTGCCCTTCGCAGCCTCGACCGCCGCCTTCATCGTCTTCGGATAGGCATGGATGGTCAGCATGCTCATGCCCATCCTGACGATGTTGTCGACCCCCTTGGCCACCGTGTTATCGATGTCGAGCAGCTTCATGTCGAGAAAGATCCTGGTGCCGCCGCTGGCCAGCTCGCGGGCGAAGTCGAGCCCGCCGGCAAAGGCGAGCTGGTAACCGATCTTGTAGAAGGAGACGATCCCGTCGAGCTCGCGCACCGCTTTCTCGGCTTCCTTCAGCGTCGGCAGGTCGAGGCCGACGATCAGCCTTTCCTGCATCGTGTCGGCATGCGCGGCGTCCGGGATCATGCCTCGATCCGCGTCGACAGCATGCGCGAGGTTTCGATCAGCGTTCGGCATAGGTGCTCCATCGATTGGCGTAGTCTCTCGTCCCTGAAGTTGCCCTCGTCGTCGAAGGCGTTGCCGCCCTCCGGCACCGAGCATTCCGGTGTCACCACCTCCATCCGGCAGCGCACCAGAACGGCGCGCAGATGGTTGATGCAGCGTATCCCGCCGAAGGGTCCGTTGGAAGACGAGCAGAGGCCGGCAACCTTGCCGGCAAGCGGCCTGAACGTCCGGCCGCCATCCTTGCGCAGCTGGCTTACCCAGTCGATGGTGTTCTTGAGCAGCGGTGGAATGGAGCCGTTATATTCGGGCGTCGCGATCAGCAGCCCGTCATGGGCGGCGATCATCCGGCCGAGCTTGACGGCGTCTTCGGGAATGCCTTCTTCCTTTTCCAGATCCTGGTCGAGGATCGGCAACGGATAGTCGGCGAGCGAGATGCGGGTCACCTCCGCGCCCTGCATGGCAAGTTCCTTCTGCGCAACGTCGGCGGTCCTGGCGCTATAGGCGCCGCTGCGCACCGAACCGGCGACGACGAGAATTTTCGGGATCACAGCCATGGGGTCTGCCTTGTCACCCGATGGGTATAAGACAAGTGCTATTCAAAACCCAACGCTGCAATTCAGGCGGCCCCGCGTCGGTAGATCCAAAGCTGCGTCGGCGGAATGTTGCGGATGACGAAATGGAAATGCTCGACCGTATAGTCGCCGCGGCCCGGCGGGATCGGCGACAGCGGCCCGTAAGTCAGCTGCACGATCGGCCGGCCCGCCGGGATGCGGTCGAGCAGGCTCTCGACATAGGCGATGCGCTGGGCGACCGGGAAGTTGAGCAGCGGCACGCCCGATATCACCGAATCGAAGACCAGATCGCGCTTGTCACCGAGCGTCGCGTCGAGATTGAAGGCGTCGCCCTCGATGACGTTGACGCCTGGATAAAGCTGGCGCAGATGGCGCACGAAATCAGTGGAATATTCGACCGCGTAGAGATTTTCAGGCTTTATGCCCTGAGCGAGGATGGCGCGCGTGATGACGCCTGTGCCAGGCCCGACCTCGAGCACCGGCAGGCCGGATTTCGGATTGACGATCGAGGCCATCTTGCGCGCGGTGATGGAACTGGTCGGGACGATCGAACCGACCGCCTTCGGCTTGTCGATCCAGCCCTTGAAGAACTTCAGTTCGTCGTCGAACTTTTCCGCCAGCGTCTTTCGCAGTCCGGGACTACGCGTCATCGAAAGTCCTCCTCAACGCTCCCTCGCATGCTACTTAGCAGCTACGAGGTGCAAGACAAGGCGAATCCCCGGATAAGGTGTTGATGACGCTCGGGAAGCGTTTCCAGGGATCAGCTTCAATGCTCGCCGAACGTTTCGAAAAAGTCCTTCATGCGGGCGAAAAATCCGCTCGACTGGGGCGAATTGTCCTTTGAGGAAAGCTGCTCGAATTCCTCCAGCAATTCGCGCTGGCGGCGCGAAAGGTTCTGCGGCGTCTCGACCACGGTCTGGATGTAGAGGTCGCCGATATTGGGCTGGCGCAGCACCGGCATGCCCTTGCCCTTGAGGCGGAACTGGCGGCCGTTCTGGGTGCCTTCCGGCACCTTCACCTTCGTCTGGGTGCCGTCCAATGTCGTCACCTCGAACGAGCCGCCAAGTGCTGCCGTCGTCATCGAGATCGGCACCTTGCAATAAAGATCGGCGCCGTCGCGCTGGAAGAACTCGTGCGGCTTGACCGCGAGGAAGATGTAGAGATCGCCCGATGGGCCGCCGCGCAGGCCGGCCTCGCCCTCATTGGCAAGCCGGATGCGGGTGCCGTCCTCGATCCCGGCAGGGATGTTGACCGACAGCGAGCGCTCCTCGGTGACGCGGCCCTGGCCGGCGCATTTCGGACATGGATCCTTGATGGTCTGGCCGCGCCCCTGGCATTGCGGGCAGGTGCGCTCGATCGAGAAGAACCCTTGCGTGGCGCGCACCTTGCCGTGGCCGTTGCACATCGAGCAGGTGACGGGCTGGGTGCCGGGCTTGGCGCCGCTGCCCGAGCATTCCGAGCAGGAGATCGATGCCGGCACGCGGATCTGCGCGGTCTTGCCGGAAAATGCCTCTTCCAGCGTGATTTCCATATTATAGCGCAGGTCGGCGCCGCGCTCGCGACCGCCGGACGAGCGACGCTGGCGCCCGCCCATCATGTCGCCGAAAATGTCCTCGAAAATGTCGGCGAAGCCGCCGGCGCCAAAGCCTTGCGCCCCGCCATTCATGCCGCCGTGCTCGAAGGCGGCGTGGCCGAAGCGATCGTAGGCGGCGCGCTTCTGCGGGTCCTTCAGCGTTTCGTAGGCTTCGTTGATTTCCTTGAATTTGTGCTCGCAGGCATGGTCGCCTGGGTTGCGGTCGGGATGGAACTGCATGGCCAGCTTGCGGAAAGCGCTCTTGAGCTCCTTCTCGTCGGCGCCTTTTTGCACGCCCAGCGTTTCGTAAAAATCAGCTTTCATGTTTTCCCGCAGTCCGGATAGTCAACGTCTTGAAGTATCGTTGCGTCGTTTGCCGGCACGCTGTTCCGATTTAGGTGTGATGGAGCCGGGATGCCAGTGTCTACGAGGCTTTGTCCGCATTTTTTCGGGTAGCTCGGCGTTTTTCCGGCAAAGGGTTGCAAAAAAGCCCGGCTGTGCGCCGGGCTTTTTGCTTACCTGTACCGTCAGGCGGTTCAGGCCGACTTCTTCTTCTCGTCGTCTTCGTCGATTTCCTCGAAATCGGCATCGACCACATCGCTGTCCTTGGCGGCATCAGCCTTGGCGTCGGCCTCGGCGGCTTCCTTCTGCGAAGCCTCGTACATCGCCTGGCCGAGCTTCATCGAGACTTCGGCGAGCGTCTGCGTCTTGGCCTCGATCTCGGTCACATCATCGCCTTCGGCAGCGGTCTTCAACGCCGCGATCGCATCGGCAATCGCCGTGCGGTCGGTCTCCGAGACCTTATCGCCATAGTCCTTCAGCGACTTCTCCGAGGAATGCACCAGAGCCTCGGCCTGGTTGCGGGCCTCGACCAGTGCGCGACGTTTCTTGTCGACTTCGGCATTGGCCTCGGCATCCTTGACCATCTTCTCGATGTCAGCGTCCGAAAGGCCGCCAGACGCCTGGATGCGGATCTGGTGCTCCTTGCCGGTGCCCTTATCCTTGGCCGAAACGTTGACGATGCCGTTCGCGTCGATGTCGAACGTGACCTCGATCTGCGGCACGCCACGCGGCGCAGGCGGGATGCCGACCAGGTCGAACTGGCCGAGCGCCTTGTTGTCGGCGGCCATTTCACGCTCACCCTGGAAGACGCGGATGGTCACCGCCGACTGCGAATCCTCAGCCGTCGAGAACACCTGGCTCTTCTTCGTCGGAATCGTCGTGTTGCGCTCGATCAGCCGCGTGAATACGCCGCCCAGCGTCTCGATGCCGAGCGACAGCGGCGTCACGTCGAGCAACAGCACGTCCTTGACGTCGCCCTGCAGCACGCCGGCCTGGATGGCAGCGCCAAGTGCGACGACCTCATCCGGGTTGACGCCCTTGTGCGGTTCCTTGCCGAAGAACTGCTTCACGATCTCCTGTATCTTGGGCATACGGGTCATGCCGCCGACCAGAACGACCTCGTCGATCTCAGCGGCCTTGAGGCCGGCATCCTTGAGCGCCGCCTTGCAGGGCTCGATGGTGCGCTGGACGAGATCTTCGACAAGGCTCTCGAACTTCGCACGCGTCAGCTTTAGCGTCAGGTGCTTAGGGCCGCTGGCATCGGCGGTGATGAAGGGCAGGTTGATCTCGGTCTGCGTGGTGGACGACAGCTCGATCTTGGCCTTTTCAGCCGCTTCCTTGAGGCGCTGCAGGGCGAGCTTGTCGTTCCGCAGGTCGATACCCTGTTCCTTCTTGAACTCGGCCGCCAGATATTCGACCAAACGCATGTCGAAATCCTCGCCGCCGAGGAAGGTGTCGCCATTGGTCGACTTCACTTCGAACACGCCGTCGCCGATTTCGAGCACCGAAATGTCGAACGTGCCGCCGCCAAGGTCATAGACGGCAATCGTCTTGCCTTCCTTCTTGTCCAAGCCATAGGCAAGTGCTGCCGCCGTCGGCTCGTTGATGATGCGCAGCACTTCCAGGCCGGCGATCTTGCCTGCATCCTTGGTGGCTTGGCGCTGGGCGTCGTTGAAATAGGCCGGAACGGTAATGACCGCCTTCTCGACCTTTTCGCCGAGATAGGCTTCCGCCGTTTCCTTCATCTTCTGCAGGATCATCGCCGAGATCTGGCTGGGCGACTGGTTCTTGCCGCCGGCCTCGACCCAGGCATCGCCATTGTCGCCCTTGACGATCTTGTAGGGGACAAGCTTCTTGTCCTTCTCCGTCACCGGATCGTCATAGCGGCGGCCGATCAGGCGCTTGACCGCGAAAATGGTGTTTTCAGGATTGGTGACCGCCTGGCGCTTGGCCGGCTGGCCGACGAGGCGCTCGCCGTCGCTGTTGATGGCGACGATCGAAGGGGTCGTGCGCGCGCCTTCCGCATTCTCGATGACCTTGGATTCCTTGCCGTCCATGATGGCGACACAGGAGTTGGTTGTTCCCAGATCGATACCGATTACTTTTGCCATTTCTCTAATCTCTCCGCTAAGCAGGCTCTCAGGACCCGTACAGGCGTTCCGACGAAAGCCCCTGTTCACAAGAAATTCCGCTCCGGCAACCGGCATTCGGCGCTGGACGGCTTGGCGCGTATATAAGAACAGGCTGCGTGGCGCGCAAGCATTCTGCGCAAGGCGTTCACCATTCATCGCGGTTGATCGGATTCGGGACCGGCAGGCCCGTATTTTCCGGCCGTGATCCAGCCGGCCCGGCCCCGGTCCATGAACCTTTCCGCCTCACCTCGCGACTGACGCTCAGGTGCCGCGTGGTGCGGCCCCGGAAAGGAAAGCCCCATGACCACAGATCCAGAGGCTCGATGGTCTCCGGGAACAGCAGGAACTCAGCGCGACAGTCGCCTTCGGGACCGGGTCGATGCGCTGGGCTTTCCGCTGGTTCCGTTGACCCTGCGCGGACGCCGGCGTATCATGACGGTGAGGAAAGCAGACAATTCGATCAGGGATGAACGTGCCGGAACGCCGCGCCTTGCCCTGATTTGCGCGCCGAGACCGGATGTTTCTCCCATGACCTGTGGGGGGAGATCCATGTCTTGCGACCATGGCGCGTCCGTGCGCTCTCGTGCCGGCCATTTGCGCCGCGCAATCCAGGCTGCCAGCGGATTATCGGCCTTGGCACTCGCCGCTGGGCTCTGGCTCGGCGGCTCGGCACAGGCCCAGGAAACCCAGATCATCTATCCCGGCTCGATGGCAGTGACCGGATTCTCTGGCACCATCATCCCCAATTTCGAGGAAGGCCTGCCGCCGGGCGTCGATCCGGTCGACGAGACCTTCATCGACACGGCGCGCGCAACCTTGCGCGTCTTCGACGTTTCAAGGCTGGGCGGGCCGGCGTCTGGCCAATTGGTCTTCACCCCGCCACCCTTCGAGGTCACGGCCGAGCAAATCGGCCAGGTGTTCGGCATCACTTATGACGACGGCGTGCGCGACGGCGTTCCCTCGGCCATTCCAAACCTCTATGCCGGCGCTACCTCGCTGCACGGCATCCGCATCGTCACACCAGACGGCGACGCCGACGGCCGGCCGGAGCGGCAGCGCCGCGGCACGGCTGACGCGGTCTTCATGGACGGCCAGTTCGGCACCGAAAACGGCGGCGGCCCCAGAACGATCTGGAAGATCGATGGCATCACCGGCGCCGTCTCGAAATTCGCCGATATCGACGCCAATAGCGGTCCCGGCATCGGCGACGTCACTTTCGACAATATCCACCGCCAGTTCTTCGCCAGCGATCTCGACACCGGCCTTATCCACCGCATCGACGCCAATGGCGCGCTAGTCGACACGTTCGACCACGGCGTCGCCGGCCGCCCGGCGCACGGGCTGCCCCCAGTCGCCGACGACGGCTCGGTGATGGACATCCAGGGTGCTGCCTTCGACAGCGAGGACCCCGATAGCTGGGGCTACACACAGGACGAGCGCCGCGTCTGGTCGGTCGCCTATCGTGGCGGCCGGCTCTATTACTCGGTCGGGGAAAAGGCGGAGATCTGGTCGGTGGGCATTGCCGGCGACGGCAGCTTCGGCGACCCGCGCTGGGAGCTGACCGTCAAGGCCGACAAGGATTACGCGGTCACCGACATCGCCTTTGACAACAAGGGCTTCATGTATCTGGCTCAGCGCGGCCCGGTGGAAAACCGCTACGACTACAGCCAGTTCGCCGATTCCGGCAAGGGTGAGGTCATCCGCTACTGGCGCGAAAATCCGGACGATCCGGCAACGGAATCGGTCTGGGTGGAAGTGCCGCAGGAATATGCGGTCGGCTTCCCGCAAGACAACCGGCAGTCGGCCGGCGGCCTCGACCTGCAATATGGCTACGATTCCGAAGGCAATCTCGATACCGGCATCTGCACCGACACGCTGGTCGATACCGGCGACAAGTTGCGCGACAACCCGGCGCTCGCCGAACAGCTCGCAGCCGGGGGGCCGCTTGCCGTGCACGGCGTGCAGATCACGCCGACGGCGCTGGTCAGGCCGGCCAACGTGCCGCCTTTCGGCTCGTGGTTCGTCGATTTCGACACTTATTTCGAAGACCCGGAAGTGGAAGGCCATGTCGGCGACGTCGAGGTCTGGCGCCCCTGCGAAGGCCGTGCCGGCTATTACGAGCAGGTGCCGGGCGGCTATCTGCCACCGTTCTATCCGCCGGACTTCCC
The DNA here is from genome assembly GCF_040322135.1 of Mesorhizobium sp. M0189. Classification (NCBI taxonomy): domain Bacteria; kingdom Pseudomonadati; phylum Pseudomonadota; class Alphaproteobacteria; order Hyphomicrobiales; family Phyllobacteriaceae; genus Mesorhizobium; species Mesorhizobium sp. M0189. Next base: position 17,083 of record NZ_JAMYSW010000028.1, on the reverse strand, counting down.
GCCCCCCGGCAATCTGCCTCCTTGCCTTGATGTCGAGGATGTCGAGTATTTCTGCACGCCCTCCGGCCTCGAGGCCGATCTCTATCTTCATGACCATACCGGCTTCGGCGGCGATTCGATCAAGGCTCTGTCCAGGACGCCTGGCGTCGGGGTGACTTCGCCCCTGTCGCATGCGCCCGGCGCGCCATTCACGATCGGTATCACCGGCCATTATCCTGGCGACAGGGTCGATGTCGGGCTCTGCTTCTACAGGCAGTCCGACCGCGACAAGGGTGGCTACTACCCTTGCTGCAAGATGACCTTGCCGCTCAGAACCCCAGCCGTCAGCTGCGAACCGTGAGAAGGGGAAGATGAGCAATCTTGCACAGTCCCCGCTTGCGACGAGCAGCCAATCAACCGGCAAACAATCATTCGTCATGGAGACCATCATGAAACCCCTGTCACTCGCCAGGCGCGGCGCGCGCTGGCTGATGGCGGCCGGTATCGCGGTCGCCATGCTGAGCCCGCTGCAAGGCTTCGCTGAAGACCTTGCTCCGGCCAAGGCCAAGCCTGCCGATGCAGGCACTGTCATTCCAGATCCCAAGCTCGACTTCGACAATCCTCGCATCGTCAACCCGGAGCCGGGCCGGATCGTGCCCTTCTTCACCAAGAAAGGCGGCCAGAGAGGCTGCGACTATGTCGTATACTCGCTGAGCTTTGGCTTGCGCGGCAATCCGCAGGGTTTTGCCGGCCCGGGCCTCGCGGCCATGCTGAAAAAGGTCAGGCTCGACTTCAGGGACCAACTCCCGCACGGCCTGCGGATTGTCGGCGTGCATGTGACCGGCGACGGCACCGACGCATCCGGCGGACCGCTGCCCGGCGCTGCGATCAGCAGTTCGGCTGGCCCGGACGATACGGCGACGGTGTCCGATTTCCGGATTTCCGCCAGCGACCTCGACGGCATCGGCGCTGCGAACGAGCGCGCCATCACCTTCCAGATCACCGCCAAGATCGACCATGCGGCGTTTCCGTCGCCGGCAATCGTCGATAACCAGGGGCTGATCAAGGTGAGCCGCGGCGACCGCGGTGCTGGCGTCGAAATTCCGTCGCAGGACCCGGGCAAGCCGGACGACGGCAACTATCTCACGGGTGCAAAGACGTCGATCAAGATCGACGTCACCGAGTGCAACCCACCGCCTCCACCTCCTGGCAATCGTGAATGCTTCAAGGTGGAGCGAGGCACGGTCGATTGCGTGCCCGGCGGCGGCGCCTTCATCTACCATATGCCGGTCGGCCCAGAGATGGCTGGCAAATGGGTGCAGCTTTCGACGACGACACCCGGCATCACAATCATTCCCGACACCCAATTGGTGCCGGCCGGCGGCGGTGTGCTCAACTGGAAGATCGTCGGTGCTTCACCCGGCGACGTTATCCACATCATCGTCACCGGTATCGAAACCTATGCCGGCCCGAAGGAGGGCTGGGGCCTGTGCTGCACGCAGACCGTCGACATCGTCATCCCGCGTGATCAGCGCTGCCCGCCGAAGGACAAGGAACCGGATCTGAAAGTCGAAAAGCGCGCCGACGTGCAACGTTGCACGATGGGCGGCGGCTGCGACTTCACCATCAGGGTCACCAATGTCGGCGATGCGCCCTACCACGGCAAGATCGTGCTTGACGAAGTCACCCTGCCGGCCGGCTCCACCCTCGGTTCAGGGCCGAACCCGCCCTGGGTCTGCGCGCCTGGAATCACCCCGACGATTTGCACCCATCCGGTGACCACGCTCAATCCGGGTGCCTCTGTCGACCTCAAGCTCGGCTTCAAGCCGGCCGCAGGCTGGCAAGGCAGCGTTTTGCGCAACTGCGCCACCTACAATTACGGCGCCAGCGGCAAGCCGCTTTTCGGCAGCCAGCTAAACGACCGCGGCTGTGCGTCGATCCCGGTCTGCCGCCGTGGCGATCGTGACCGCGACTGCCGGCCACCGGTGGAGAAGAAGGTCGACCTGATCCTGAAGAAGCGCGCCCGCACCGAATTCTGTTCGGCCGATGGCGTCTGCACCTTCGTGATCGACATCATCAACAATGGCAGCGTCCCCTACAATGGGCCGCTGACGGTCGTCGATAGCTATCCGGGCGGCGCGCCGGCATCCTCGACCTTCGGCCCGACGCCGCCATGGACGTGCGGACCGAACGGTTCCGGCAAGTTCCGCTGCGACAATCCCGGCATCGCGCTTATGCCGGGCGCCTCGACGCCGATCTTCGTCAGGGCGGTGATGCCGGCCAACTTCCGGCCCGATAGTGTCGAGAACTGCGCCGAGGTGAAGGCCATTCCCGGTGAGAACGACATCACCAACAACAGGGCCTGCGCCAAGGAACGCATCCGTCATCCGAATGGCGGGCAGCCGGCCATGCGCATCACCAAGGTGTGCAATGGCTCGCTGGCCGGTGCTGCGGTCGTTTCCTGCCGCATTACCGTCATCAGCCTCGGCGCCACAGCCCCGACCGGTCCGGTGCGGGTCAACGATGCCGCGACGCTGATAGCCGGCGGAGCGCCGGTCCAGATCCAGAGCGTCACCCCAGACGGCGCGGAATGGGCTTGCGGACCGGTTCCGGCCAATGCGCTGTCGTGCCAGATTCCCCGCGCCGTTATGACGCCTGGAACCAGCCGCCATTTCGACGTGACGGTTGCCGCGAACGGCGAATTCGAGAACTGCGCACGCGGCTCCTACGGCCCGGCTCCGGGAGACGATATCGTCTATCCGATCGGCCAGGCCTGCGCCAAGGGCGGCGGCGCCTCGACCATCCGCGTCGAGAAGACTGGCGACGCCGAGTGCAAGCCCGGCCAGCCCTGCTCGTTCAAGATCACCATCACGAACGATGGGACGAGCGCCTTCTCCGGTCCGGTTCGCATCGGCGATGCGATCGGCGTCGAAGGCCTCGGCCGGCTGGAAGGCGTTGCGATCACCTCGATCGATCCGCCCTTCGGCTGCTCGCCGGAGCCGGCAACCTTGCCTCTGTCCTGCATCGCCCAACTGACGCTCGGCGCCGGGGAAAGCCATGTGCACAATGTGACCGTGATCATTCCCGACGATGGCCGTCTGACCAATCTGCAGGGCACTGTCAACGGCCAGAACTGCGTCGGCGTGCTGTCTCCGAAGACGCCGGTGCAAGGCGGTGGCGACGTGTTGTCTCGTGGTGCCGCCAATGTGCAGGGCGATCGCGGCAAGGCCTATGCCTGCCATCCCTTCATCATCACGCATGAGGTGAAGAAGGAATGCTCGCAAGGCTTCGTCATGAACGACGCCGGCAACTGCGTCTGCCCGCCAGGCACGACCTTCCGTAACGGCCAATGCTCGTCCGGCGGAGGCACGGTCATCGTGCCGAAGCCAAAACCTTGCGTCCTGCTCAAAGGCCAGATCCGTACCGATGACGGACGCTGCGTCTGCCCGCGCGGGACCGAGCTGGAGAACGGCGCTTGCGTGGGCAACAAGCCGCAGCCCGAGCAATGCATCATTCGGGGTCAGATCCACAACGCCGCTGGCGATTGCGTCTGCCCGAGAGGTACGGAAGTCAGGGGCAATGCCTGCCGGCCAATTCGGCCGCAGCCCAAGCAGTGCACGATCCGTGGTCAGATCCACGACGCCAACGGCGATTGCGTCTGCCCCCGGGGCACGGAACTGCAGGGCAATGCCTGCAGGCGCAAGAAGCCGGTTGTGGTGGAGTGCCCGATACCTGGCCAGATCCACAACAAGCGCGGCGCCTGCGTCTGTCCGCGTGGGACAGAGCTGCGCGACGGCGCCTGCCGCAAACCACGGCTGGAATGCGCACCGGGCGCGCGGCCGATCAATGGCCAGTGCCAGCCGATCATCAAGCGGCGCTGCCCTATCGGAACGGTCGGACGATATCCGGACTGCGTCCCGGTCCGCAGGAAATCGACGCTTGAGCCGAACCTGCTGCTGAATCCGAATGTTCCTCAGCAGGTCGTGCCAAGGCGCAAGCCGCAGCCGGAGCAATAGGATACGGCGCGGGAAATCCAGAACTTCAAACAGTGACCGTACTCGTCACCCAATACCCGCCGGAGCGATCCGGCGGGGTTTTTCTTCAGCGGGCAGATGAGAAGGCAGCGCAAACCTGAAGCCGCTGCATCGGCGGAAGGACAAACCGGCTTCCACTTTCCGGACTCATGGTCTAGGCAGTCGATACAGACAGAGGGTCCGCAAACCGGGGCGTACGGGAAGGCCGCATCATGAGCAAAAAAACCCTGATCGCGCCATCGGTGCTGGCTTCCGATTTCTCGAAGCTCGGCGACGAGGTCGAGGCGGTGACGGCCGCCGGCGCCGACTGGATCCACCTCGACGTCATGGACGGGCATTTCGTCCCGAACATCACGTTTGGGCCACCGGTGATCAAGGCGATCCGCAACCGCACCGAGGCGTTTTTCGACTGCCATCTGATGATCGCGCCGGCCGACCCCTATCTGGCCGCCTTCGCCGAGGCCGGCTGCGACGGCATCACGGTGCACGCCGAAGCCGGGCCACATCTCGACCGCTCGCTGCAGACGATCAAAAACCTTGGCAAGAAGGCCGGCGTGTCACTCAACCCGGCGACACCGGAAACGATGATCGAATACGTGCTCGACCGGCTTGATCTGGTCCTGATCATGACGGTCAATCCGGGGTTCGGCGGCCAGGCTTTCATTCCAACGATCGTCGACAAGGTGAAGCGGGTGAAGGCGCTGATCGGCAACCGGCCGATCCGGATCGAGATCGACGGCGGCATTTCGCCTGAAACTGCGCCCTTGGTCACCGCGGCCGGCGCCAGCGTGCTGGTCGCCGGCGCGGCCATCTTCAAGGGCGGCAGCGTCGAGGCCTACCGGGCAAACATCGAGGCAATCAGGGCGGCGGCGGACAAGGCCGGCTGACCGCCGCCGTCCGGCCGGAAACAACCGCTCGGGGGGACTTATGAGCAACCATCTGTTCGATGCTTTCCGTGCCCGGATGCCCGCGCCCGGACGCCTTTTGATGGAGGCAGAGGATGGACGCTCGATCAGCTATGGCGAAATGCTGGCGCGCTCCGCTCAACTGGCACATGCGCTGTCGCAGCTGGGCGTCGAAGCCGGCGACCGCATCGCCGTTCAGGTCGAGAAGAGCCCCGAAGCCATTTTCCTCTATCTCGCCTGTCTGCGTGCCGGCGCGATCTTCCTGCCGCTCAACACCGCCTATACGCTGACCGAGCTCAACTATTTCTTCAGGGATGCCGAGCCGCGACTGGTCGTCTGCGACCCGGCGCGAGTGGGCGAGATCGGCTCCTTGGCGCCGGCCTCGGGCGCTGTGGTCGCGACACTCGGCAGCAAGGGCGAGGGGTCGTTGACCGATCGCGCCTCTGAGGCGGCCGTGGACTTCCACGATGTGGCGCGCGAACCGGACGACCTTGCTGCGATCCTCTACACGTCCGGCACCACCGGCCGTTCGAAAGGCGCCATGCTCAGCCACGAAAACCTCGCCTCGAATGCGCGGGTGCTGGTCGACCTCTGGCGCTTCACTGCCGCAGACGTGCTGATTCACGCGCTGCCGGTTTTCCACACGCATGGCCTTTTCGTCGCCACCAATGTCGTCCTGATGGCCGGCGCCTCGATGCTGTTCGAAACCAAATTCGACCCGACCCGCATCGTCTCGCTACTGCCGCGCGCCACCGCGCTGATGGGCGTGCCGACCTTCTACGTCCGCCTGCTGCAGCAGGACGGTTTGAACCGGCAAGCGGCGAAAAACATCCGGGTGTTCATTTCCGGCTCGGCACCGCTTTTGGCCGAGACGCACAGAGCGTGGCGCGAGCGCACCGGCCACGCCATCCTCGAGCGCTACGGCATGACCGAGACCAACATGAACACGTCGAACCCGTACGAGGGCGAGCGGCGTGCCGGCACGGTCGGCTTCCCTTTGCCCGGCGTCTGCCTGCGCATCTCCGATCCCGATGGCGGCGAAACACTTGCCCGGGGCGAGGTCGGCATGATCGAGGTCAAGGGCCCGAACGTCTTTTGCGGCTACTGGCGCATGCCGGAAAAGACCAGGGCGGAATTCCGCGACGACGGCTACTTCATCACCGGCGATCTCGGGCTGATCGATGCCGACGGCTATGTCCACATCGTCGGCCGCGGCAAGGACCTGATCATTTCCGGCGGCTACAATATCTACCCGAAGGAAGTGGAGAGCGAGATCGACGCTCTTGCCGGTGTTGCCGAAAGCGCTGTCATCGGCGTTGTCCATCCGGATTTCGGCGAGGGTGTCACGGCGATCGTGGTGAGGGCGCCGGGCTCGACGATCAGCGCCGCCGCGATCATCGAGGCCATCGCTGGGCACCTCGCCAGGTACAAGCATCCGAAACAGGTGATCTTCGTCGACGAACTGCCGCGCAACACGATGGGCAAGGTGCAGAAGAACCTGCTGCGCGAAGCCTACAAAGACCTCTATACGTCCAAAGCCGGCTAACCCTAACAAGCAGGGCTGGCTGCAAAAACCCTGGCGCCGTCGATCCAGACGCTTTTCATGTCCAGATCGTCCGACAACGAAACGATGTTGGCGGCGGTTCCCCTGGCGAAGCGCCCGAGCCGGTGCGACTGGCCGATCGCCTGCGCCGGATAGAGCGAGGCCATGCGCAAGGCTTCGTCGAGGTCGAGACCGACCACGCGATGCACGAAGCGCACCGCGGAAATCATGTCGAGATCCGCGCCCGCCAGCGTGCCGTCGGCAAGTGTCAGCCTGCCATCCTTGCGGTGGATGGTGCGACCGTTCAGCGTGAACGAGTTCATGTCGGTGCCGATCGTCGCCATGGCGTCGGTGACGAGCAGGATCTTGCCCGGCCCCTGCTTGGCGCGCAAGGCGATGGCCATGGTGGCCGGATCGACATGGATACCGTCGGCGATGATGCCGGCATAGAATGTGCCGGTATCGATTGCCGCGCCCGCCAGCCCCGGCTCGCGATTGCCGATCTGGCTCATCGCGTTGAAAAGATGGGTGACCACCGTTGCGCCGGCCTCGGAAAAGGTGCGGGCCGTGGCATAGTCGGTATCGGAATGGCCGATGCTGACGATGACGCCGGCATTGCTGAGCGCCGATACCTGGTCGGGCTCGACGGATTCGGGCGCCACCGTCGTCAGCAGCACCGGCAGGTTTTTCCGCGTCGCGATCAGCATCGCCTGGTCGGGATCTAGCATCGGCCGGATCAAGGCCGGGTCATGTGCGCCCTTGCGGGCGATCGACAGATGCGGGCCTTCGAGATGCAGGCCCAGGAAGCCCGGCACCTTCCGTTGTGCGGCCTCTGCTCCGGCGGCAACCGCCGCGGCGGTGATCTCGGACGTGTCGGTGATCAGCGTCGGCAATAGCGCCGTCGTGCCGAAGGGCGCGTGCGCCCGGCAGATGGTCTCGATCGAGGGGACGTCGGGATGGTCGTTGAGCATGACGCCGCCACCGCCATTGACCTGCAAATCCACGAAACCCGGAACCAGCATACCGCCGCCGGTCTCGATAGGCGCAACACCGGATGGGACGGCGCCGGCGGCAACGATGGCCTCGACGAGGCCGTCGCGCACGACAAGCGCCGCATTGTCGTGCCAGTCATCGCCATCGAATATCCGGGCGCCGGTCAGCGCAAAGCGATCGCTCATAGCGTTTCCGTCACCTTGCGCAGATTGGGCGGCGTGTCTGGGTCGAGGCCGCGATGGCGGGCAAAAGCCTCGACGAAACCATAGAACGACACGATCAGTGTCAGCGGGTCGGTCAGCGGATGACCGGTGGCGACATGCGGCAGAGGCTGCGCCTTCTTTGCCTTGTCCGAAGTCACAAAGACAGCGGCGCCCTTGCCGGCCAGGCTGTCGGCGGCCTCGGCGACGGATGGTTCGGACGCATCGCGGGCAGCCAGCGCCAGCACTGGGAAGCCGGGACCGACTAGCGCCAGCGGGCCGTGCATGACTTCGGCGGCACTATAGGCTTCCGCATGCATGGCGCAGGTTTCCTTGAATTTCAGCGCCGCCTCGTTGGCGATCGCCGCCGACGGGCCCCGGCCAAGGATGAACAGCGAGTTCGGCGTCTCGAGTGCCCCGGCCAGCGCCATCCAGTCGCAAGCGATCGCCTTCCGAAAATGCTCCGGCAAGCGGGCAAGTGCTGCCAGAAGTTTGTCGTCGCCGGTGCAATGCGCCATCAGAGCGAGCCCTGCGACCGCCGAATTGACGAAGGTCTTCGTCGCTGCGACGCTGCGCTCCGGTCCGGCAAGGATGTCGATCGCGTAGTCCGAAGCCCGCGCGAGCAGCGAATCGGCGGTGTTGGTGATGGCGACGGTCAGCGAACCGCCGGCCCGCGCCGCTCGCGCCATCGCAACGATGTCCGGGCTCTTGCCCGACTGCGAGATCGCCAGGCAGGCCGAGCCGCCCAGCTTCAGCTTGGCGCCATAGATCGAGGCGATCGACGGGCCGACCGATGCGACCGCCAGCCCGGCGGTCAGCTCCACGGCATATTTCATGAAGGTCGCGGCATGGTCGGACGAGCCGCGCGCCACTGTGACGATGAAATTCGGATCGCGCTCGCGAATGCCGCGCCCGGCTTCCGTCAGCACCGCGGCCGAGCCGTCGAGCAGGCGGGCGGTGGCCTCGGGGATCTCCTCGATCTCGCGCCGCATATGGGTCATTGTTGCGGTCATGGCCTGCCCTCTTCGCCCGGCCCGCTCAGCCGGAGTTCGGCGACAAAATCATAAGCGTCGCCCCTGTAGATGGAGCGGGTGAACTCGATCACCTTGCCGCTCGCCAGATAGGAGATACGCTCGATGTGCAGGCCGGCAATGCCCGGCGGCACTTCCAGCAGATGCGCGTCGCCATCGCCGAGATTGGTGGCGGAAATGCGCTGCACCGCCCGCACCGGCCTGTTGCCGGTCTTTTCCAGCGCCGCGTAGAGCGACGAACCGATCGCCGCCGGATCGGGCAGCACGCTTGTCGATAGTGAGGCGCGCTCGATCGCCAGCGGCGTGTCGTTGGCAATGCGCAGGCGCGCGACGCGCGCCACCAATTCGTTCGACGCCAGGCCGAGCACCATCATCTCGTCGGGCGATGGCGGATAGAGGCCGCGGTCGAGCCAGGCCGAACGCACCGCCATGCCGCGCCGTGCCATGTCCTCGGTAAACGAGGTCAGCATCGACAGGGACTGCTCGACGCGCTCCATGCGCGGCGCAACGAAGGTGCCGGAACCATGACGCTGGACGAGGATGCCGCCCTTGACCAGGTCCTGCACCGCCTTGCGCACGGTGACGCGCGAAATATCGGCCTTGCTGGCGATGTCGCGCTCGGAAGGCAGCGCATCGCCCGGTCCGATCAGCCCGCGTTTGACGGCGTCCTCGATGCTTTTCCTCAGCTGCAGATAGAGTGGCGCGCCACTCTGCGACGATTGTCTCAGCGCCGCGAAAATCTGGTCGGCGGCGTCGCTCATCGCGCCGCCTCCGCCGCCTTCGTAAAAATCCGAACCGCCATCTGAACCGCGCCGCCCAGCGCGTCGTCGAGCGGCGGCTTCAGCAGCGCCCGGTAGCGCGCCGACAGGCGCGGCGCGTAAAGCGGCGCCAGGCCGCCGAGCAGGCAAAGCGGATCGTCGCCACCAAGGTCGAGCACGCCAAGTGCTGCCTCGACATCGGCCACCGCCTTGTCGAGGATCCAGATAGCGACGACGTCGCCTTTTTCGGCATGTTCGAACACCTTGGGTGCGAAGCCGCCGAAATCGCCGGGCTTGGCATTGGTGGTGAATTCGACCACATCCTCGGGATTGTTGCGGAAGATGGCGAGCATGGCCTGCGTCAGTGGCGATCCTTCGCGGATGCCGTCATAGGCGAGCAGCGTCTGCTCGAGCAGGTCGCGGCCGATGCGGGCGCCGCTGCCCTGGTCGCCGACCTGGAACCCCCAGCCGCCGATGGCACGCGATCGGCCGTTCTTGCGCGCCATATAGGCGGTGCCGGTGCCGAGTATGGCCATGGCGCCGTCACCAGAGCCGACCGCGCCTTCCAGCGCGATCTCGGCGTCGGTCTCGACACGGCTGATGCGGAACGGCAAGATCGCTTCGAGCTGCTGCCTGTAGGTGCCGACATTGGCGCCGGCTAGGCCGAGAATGGCCGGAGTTTGCGGGATCAGTCCGGGATCTCTGCCCGCGGCGACAAAGGCCTGCTGCGCCGCGTCGACGATGTTGGCCCTGGCGCCGGTGAGATCGGTTCGGATGTTGGCGGCGCCGCTTTTGGCGCGGCCGAGGACGCTGCCATCGGCCGTCGCAAGGGCCGCCCTGCAGCTGGTGCCGCCGCCATCGATGCCGAGCACGAATTTCACGCGATTTCTCCTCCAGACGGATAATACCAATAAAATACCAATAGCCAAGGATTAATTTCCGTTTCAAAAAAGTTAAGGCGTAGTTTGTTGGAAAATCAGCTGATTTCGCCCGCAAGCCTGCGCCACCGCAAGGATTTGATTAATGCGTGTGGACAAGTGGTATTTTTTTGGTATGGTTTTCTCGATTGGAGGAAAGCGGATGGCCGAAACGCGCACCGAAGCGCTTCACCACAATGCCGAGGGACTGGATATCCAGGCCCCGGAAGCCGTCCTTTCCTCTTTGGCCAACGCGCAGATCGAGGCCGCCAAGGCCGTTCACGGCGCCATTCCTGCCATTGCCGCGGCAGCCGAAATCATCGCAAGCAGACTGAAAAGCGGCGGCAAGCTCGCCTATGCGGCCGCCGGCAGCTCGGGCCTGATGGCATTGGCCGATGCGCTGGAGCTGCCGGGCACTTTCGGCATCCAGCGCGACCGTATCGCCATCCTGATCGCTGGCGGCGACGAAGCTTTCAAGACACTGGCCGGCGGGCCGGAGGATGACACTGACGAAGCTTCGGCAGCGGTCGCCGCCGCCGGCGTTGGCAAGGGCGACTGCCTGATCGCCGTCTCGGCCAGCGGCTCGACGCCTTATGCTGTCAGGGCGATCGAGGATGCCAGGCGCCGCGGCGCGGCGACCATTGCTGTCGCCAACAACGGGGATGCGCTGCTGCTGCGGCTGGCCGACATCGCCATCCTGCTCGAAACGCCGCCCGAGCTGATTGCCGGCTCGACGCGCATGGGTGCCGGCACCGCCCAGAAGATCGCACTCAACATGCTGTCGACGCTGGCAGCCATCCATCTCGGCCATGTCCATGATGGCTACATGGTCAACCTCACGGCCGACAACATCAAGCTGCGCGACCGCGCCGCACGCATCGTTGCCGCCGTCAGCGGGCGCGACAAGGACGAGGCGGCGCGCCTGCTCGATAAGAGCGGCGGCGTCGTCAAGACCGCTATTCTGCTCGCCGCCGGCGCCGCCAGCGCCGATGCGGCCGAGAAGATACTGGAAGGGACCGGCCACAAGCTGCGGCCAGCCCTTTCCGCGATCGAGGGGAGCAAGGGGCGCAATGCCTCCGTTCTCATCAAAACCGAACCTGAAAAAGGTCAACAGGGAGACTGAGCATGACAACGAAGCTACTGACGGCACTTCTTCTCGGCACCAGCATTCTCGGCACCGCCGGGGTGGCCTATGCCGACGACGTAACGCTCAACATCGAAAGCTGGCGCGGCGACGACCTTGCCATCTGGAAGGACAAGCTGATCCCGGCTTTCGAGGCCAAGAACCCCGGCATCAAGGTGGTGTTCGCACCGTCGGCGCCGACCGAATATGACGCCGCCCTCGGCGCCAAGCTCGCCGCCGGCTCGGCCGGCGACCTGATCACCTGCCGCCCGTTCGACAAATCGCTGGAACTCTTCAAGAAGGGCAATCTCGCCGATATCTCGACGCTGCCCGGCATGGAGAACTTCTCCGATGTTGCCAAGGCCGCCTGGCAGACCGACGACGGCAAGTCGAGCTTCTGCGTGCCGATGGCCTCGGTCATCCATGGCTTCATCTACAACAAGGACGCCTTCGACAAGCTCGGCATCAAGGTGCCGACGACCAATGAGGAGTTCTACGCCGCGCTCGACAAGATCAAGGCCGACGGCACCTACATCCCGATGGCGATGGGCACCAAGGATCTCTGGGAAGCCGCGACCATGGGCTACCAGAACATCGGCCCGAATTACTGGAAGGGCGAGGAAGGCCGCCTGGCGCTGATCAAGGGCGAGCAGAAGCTGACCGATCCGCAGTGGGTCGAGCCCTACAAGGAACTGGCCAAGTGGAAGGACTATCTCGGCGACGGCTTCGAGGCGCAGACCTATCCGGACAGCCAGAACCTGTTCACGCTCGGCCGCGCCGCCATCTACCCGGCCGGCTCGTGGGAAATTGGCCTGTTCAACACGCAGGCGCAATTCAAGATGGGCGCCTTCCCGCCGCCGGTGCAGAAGGCCGGCGACACCTGCTACATCTCCGACCACACCGATATCGGCATGGGCCTCAATGCGGCCTCGAAGAACGCGGATGCGGCCAAGACCTTCCTGTCCTGGGTGGCCTCGCCGGATTTCGCTACCATCTACGCCAACGCGCTGCCCGGCTTCTTCAGCCTGAACAACACGCCGGTGAAGATGGAAGACCCGCTGGCCCAGGAATTCGTCTCTTGGCGCGGCAAGTGCAAGTCGACGATCCGCTCGACCTACCAGATCCTGTCGCGCGGCACGCCGAACCTCGAAAACGAGACGTGGGTTGAATCGGCCAACGTCATCAACGGCACCGACACGCCGGAAGCTGCCGCCAAGAAGCTGCAGGACGGCCTCGACAGCTGGTACAAGCCGGCGAAGTAAGGCGCGGCGAAGCGATATCTCCCCCCTTGAAGGGGAGATGTCGCCAAAGGCGACAGAGGGGGTCGGTCGAGGCAGGCGGCAGCTTGATCGTTGCTGGAAAGCACGGTCGAACGACGATGGCGCGCTGCCTCGGCCGACCCCACCCGCCTCGCTTCGCGAGGCACCCTCCCCTCGAGGGGGAGGGAGGCGCCGTGGCTTTTGACGGCAATAGCAAGACCTGATCGGCGGGGACCGAACGCATGGCCGCAGCACCGAAAAGACCGTTCCGCTGGCATATCGGCGTTTTCCTGGCACCGGCGTTGCTGGTCTACACGGCGATCATGATCTTGCCGCTGGCCGGCACGCTGCAGCTGTCGCTGTTCCGCAACATCAACCAGTCGCAGGTGTTCGTCGGACTGGAAAATTTCCGCATGCTGTTCGGTGATCCCAACTGGTCGGTCAATTTCTGGAACGCGCTGCGGAACAATGTCTGGTTCTTCATCATCCACATGCTGGTGCAGAACCCGATCGGCGTCCTTTTGGCAGCACTTCTGTCCAGCCCCCGATTGCGGTTTTCCGCCTTCTACCGCACGGCAATCTTCGTGCCGACGATCCTGTCCTTCGTTATCGTCGGCTTCGCCTGGAAGCTGATACTGTCGCCGCTATGGGGCGTGGCGCCGCATATGATGGACCTTGTCGGCCTGAAAAGCCTGTTCACGCCCTGGCTCGGCAAGGCGCAATATGCACTGACCGCGCTCAGCCTGATCTCAGTGTGGCAGTTCGTCGGCATCCCGATGATGCTGATCTATGCGGCACTGCTGTCCATCCCCGAAGAGGTGATCGAGGCCGCCGAATGCGACGGCATCACCGGCATGGCGCAATTCTGGAAGATCAAGCTGCCGCTCATCCTGCCGTCGATCGGCATTATCTCGATCCTGACCTTTGTCGGCAATTTCAACGCTTTCGACCTGATCTACACGGCGCAAGGCGCCTTGGCCGGGCCGAACTATTCGACCGATATCCTCGGCACCTTCCTCTACCGCGCCTTCTTCGGTTTCCAGCTGCAGGTCGGCGACCCCAATATGGGCGCGGCGATCGCCACGATGATGTTCCTGATCATCCTCGGCGGCGTCTGCGTCTACCTATTCCTCGTGCAGACGCGCTTGCGTCGCTACCAGTTTTAGGGGAGCGTGACCATGAGCACCGCAACCCGTTCGCTGCCCCGCACCATCGGCGCGCATGCGATCCTTCTGACCTACACCGCGATCGCGCTGTTTCCGGTGATCCTCGTGATCATGAATTCGTTCAAATCACGTGCCGGTATCTTCGGCGCGCCGCTGACGCCGCCGACGCCAGGGACCTTCGACTTGATCGGCTACACCACGGTGATCGGCCAGGGCGACTTCATCCACTATTTCCAGAATAGCCTTGTCGTCACCGTCGCCTCGCTGTTCTTCGTGCTTCTGTTCGGCGCCATGGCGGCTTTCGCGCTGTCGGAATACCGCTTCCGCGGCAATTCGCTGATGGGGCTTTACCTGGCGCTCGGCATCATGATCCCGATCCGCCTCGGCACCGTCGCCATCCTGCAGCTGATGGTGGCGAGCGGGCTGGTCAACACGCTGACGGCGCTGATCCTGGTCTACACGGCGCAAGGCCTGCCGCTCGCCGTCTTCATCCTGTCGGAATTCATGAAGCAAGTCTCCGACGATCTGAAGAATGCCGGCAGGATCGACGGCCTGTCCGAATACACCATCTTCTTCCGGCTGGTGCTGCCGCTTGTGCGGCCATCGATGGCGACGGTCGCGGTCTTCACCATGATCCCGATCTGGAACGACCTGTGGTTCCCGCTGATCCTGGCGCCGTCGGAGGAGACCAAGACGGTGACGCTCGGCGCGCAGCTGTTCCTCGGCCAGTTTGTCACCAACTGGAACGCCATTCTGGCCGCACTGTCGCTGGCGATCATGCCGGTGCTGATCCTCTACGTCATCTTCTCGCGGCAGCTGATCCGCGGCATCACTTCGGGAGCGGTCAAGTGAGTTCGCAAACACCCCTTCGCGTCGTCGTCGCCGGGCTCGGCAATATGGGGCGCAGCCATGCGCTGGCCTATCACACCAACCCGGGCTTCCAGATTACCGCACTGGTCAACCGCTCGGATGTGCCGCTGCCGGAAGGGCTTTCGAGCTATGGCATCCGGCGTTCATTCGACGAGGCGCTGCGTGACGAACGGCCTGACGTCGCCTGCATCGCCACCTATTCCGACAGCCATGCCGATTATGCGGTCAAGGCATTCGAGGCTGGCTGCCACGTCTTTGTCGAAAAGCCGCTGGCAACGACGGTCGCGGACGCAGAACGCGTCGTAGCCGCGGCCAAGGCCAACGGCAAGAAACTGGTGATCGGCTACATCCTGCGCCACCACCCGTCCTGGATCAGGCTGATCGCCGAGGCGCGGAAGCTCGGCGGCCCTTACGTATTCCGCATGAATCTCAACCAGCAATCCTCCGGACACAGCTGGGAGACGCACAAGCAGCTGATGCAAACGACGTCGCCGATCGTCGACTGCGGCGTGCATTATCTCGACGTGATGCTGCAGATCACCGACGCCAGGCCGGTCGAGGTGCGCGGTATGGGGCTGCGGCTGAGCGACGAGATTGCGCCCACGATGTACAATTACGGCCACCTGCAGGTGCTGTTCGACGACGGTTCGGTCGGCTGGTACGAGGCCGGCTGGGGGCCGATGATTTCGGAGACGGCTTTCTTCGTCAAAGACGTGATCTCGCCCAACGGCTGCGTGTCGATCGTCATGAAGGAGGGCGTCAGGTCCGACGACATCGACACCCACACCAAGACCTCGACCATCCGCCTGCACAGTGCTGCAACCGGCGCGGACGGCAAGTTCGCCAAACCGGACGAGATGCTGTCGATGGAAGGCGAGCCCGGCCATCAGGACCTCTGTGACCTCGAACAGGCGTTTGTGCTGAAGGCGATCCGCGAGGACCTCGATCTTGGCCGCCACATGGACGACGCGGTGAAGTCGCTCGCCGTCTGCCTTGCCGCCGACGAGAGCGTGCGCAGCGGCCTCGCCGTGAAACTCTAGAACAGGGACGAAGCCGTGGGCTCGCTGAACATCGAGAACGTGAAAAAGGCCTTCGGGCCGGTCGAGGTGCTGAAGGGCATCAACCTCGAGGTGACGGATGGCGAGTTCGTCGTCTTCGTCGGTCCATCCGGCTGCGGAAAGTCGACGCTGCTCAGGGTCATTGCCGGGCTGGAGGACTCGACCTCGGGCCGCGTGGTGATCGACGGGGCGGACGTTTCCGCAACGCCGCCGGCCAAGCGCGGCATCGCCATGGTGTTCCAGACCTATGCGCTCTACCCGCATCTGACGGTGAAGAACAATATGGGCCTCGGCCTCAAGCAGGCGGGCACGCCGGCGGCCGAGATCGACCGCCGCATCGGCATCGCCTCGTCGATGCTGTCGCTGGAGCCCTACCTCGAAAGGCGCCCGGCCGAATTGTCCGGCGGCCAGCGTCAACGCGTCGCCATCGGCCGCGCCGTGGTGCGCGAACCCAAGCTTTTTCTGTTCGACGAGCCGCTGTCGAACCTCGATGCCGCACTGCGCGTCAACACCAGGCTGGAGATCGCCCAGCTGCACCGTCGGCTGAAGGCGACGATGATCTATGTCACCCACGACCAGGTCGAGGCGATGACGCTGGCCGACAAGATTGTGGTCCTCAACGCAGGCAAGATCGAGCAGATCGGCGGCCCGATGGAGCTTTACAATTCGCCGGCAAATGAATTCGTCGCCGGCTTCATCGGCTCACCGAAGATGAATTTCGTCGACGGCACCAGGCTTGGCGAAACGGCAAAGACCATCGGCGTCCGGCCCGAACATTTGACCGTCGATCCCAAATCCGGCGCCTGGAAAGGCACGGTCGTGCATGCCGAACATCTTGGCGCCGACACCAACCTCTATCTCGACTGCGAGAAGGCCGGCTTGATCACCGTGCGCATTTTTGGCGTCTACAATGCCGAACCCGGCACCACGCTCTATGCGACGCCGGATCCGGTAAAGACCTATCGGTTTGGAGCGGATGGCAAGGTGATGAAGTAGCGCCCCTCTTCCTTCTCCCCTTGCGGGAGAAGGTGGCCGAGCGAAGCTCGGTCAGATGAGAGGTGCTAGACGGAATGAGGCGTTGGAGTTCCTTCCAACACCCCTCAATCGTCTCGGCGCTGCGCGCCGATCCACCTTCTCCCACAAGGGGCCTGTTGCGTAATTCGCTGATTGTGATTCTCTGAGGTGGACGGTCTGAGGGAATCGCGATGGCAGTGAAGCAGACGGGCCAGTTGAGCTTGGCGGAGGCT
>NZ_JAMYSW010000027.1:0-42650 GCF_040322135.1 Mesorhizobium sp. M0189 | reverse complement strand
GCGCGCGGCAAAACCCAAAATACCCCACGGGATCGCATCCAGATCAGCAAAACCTATTCACTTCAACGACATAGACAGATGGGTGTTATGAAACAGGATTGTAGTCGGCGCGCCACAGGGCGATGGCTACGCGTGCCTGAGCCAGCGAAGTAACAGCGTCTCGTTGAGCAGTTCATCGCGCACTCGGCCGTTGAAGCTCTCGATAAAGCCATTCTGCAGCGCCTTGCAGGGCAATGTAATGCCATTCGACGCGATTCTGATCCGCCCAGGAGAGGATGGCGTTCGAGGTGAACTCGCTGCCATTGTCGCTGACGATCATTCTCGGCCGGCCGCGCTCGGTGATGAGCCGGTCCAATTCGCGGGCAACCCGCATGCCCGAGAGAGACAACGATGAGTGCCAGGCACTCTCTCGTGCAGTCGTCGACGACGGCCATGATGCGGAAGCGGCGCCCGTCGGTGAGCTGGTCGGATACGAAGTCGAGCGACCAGCGCTCGTCGGGCCTCAGCGGCACCAGCATCGGCGCCCTGGTCCCGATCGCCCGCTTGCGGCCGCCACGGCGGCGAACGGCGAGCTTCTCCTCCCGATAAAGCCGGAACAGCTTCTTGTGGTTCACGACCAGGCCCTCCCGCCTCAGCATCACGAGAAGACGCCGGTAGCCGAACCGACGACGCTCCTGCGCGATCGCCTTCATCCGCTCGCGAAGCTCGCGGTCGTCCGGCCTGCTGGTCTCGTAGCGAACCTCATGCGGCAGCAGCCGATGGCTTTACACGCCCGCCGTTCGCTCATCCCGAAGCCTTCCTTCAGGCGAGCGACAGCTTTCCGCTTGGCCGCGGGCGTCACCATTTCTTTCCCACAAGATCCTTCAACGCAGCATTGTCGAGCATGGCGTCGGCCAGAAGCCGCTTCAGCCGCGTGTTCTCGTCCTCCAGAGCCTTCAGTCGCCGAGCCTCGGAGACATCCATCCCGCCGAAGCGGGCCTTCCAGTTGTAAATCGAGGCGTCGCTGACCCCGTGCTTGCGGCACAGATCCGCAACCGATACCTCGGCCTCATGTTCCTTCAAAATTCCGATGATCTGCTCTTCAGAGAAGCGGCTACGTTTCATGTCCTGGTCCTCTCGATGGGCCAGAACGAACTTCAAACCGGATTAGATCAGAGGGGCAAGGTCACCAGCAACCATAGGGACTACGTCGTCCGAGCTGTCGATCGACGCGAGGAGGGCGCGTACCGCTGACAAACTATCCAGCGCATCATTTATTTCGCATCTGTCCGCCAACAAGACTGCCGATTCAATTTCAAGTACCTGTTGTCGATCATATCGAATGTGGCGCCGTACACGCACGTTCCAGCGCCCTGATGTAAGTCCGGTCAACGCAGGCCTCATGAGCCAACGGCTCCTATGATGGCCTCTTTGTCGTTGATACTGTCGCAGATTGTGGGCAAAGCCTTCTCGAATCTCCATATATGAGAGGCTAGCGGAAACAAGCGGCGGGCAACTCGCCGTAAGAACAAACGGCGCCCATAGGCGATCCTTCAAAAGCGCCGGGGGCAGATCGCCTCGGCACGCAGGTGAACAGGGTGCAGGATGTCCGCACTCGATACAGGGGCAAAGTTCGGCGCTGATTGACATCCGAGCGTTCCTAATTATGGAAAACCGAACTGCATTGTGGCGAGCACATACGTGCGGAAGGGTGACTCAATATCCCGCTGGATGTTGCCGCGGCGCATGGCCTTGGAATTCTCGACCTCGGTAATTCCAATTGAGTTCAGCCAATCCCCGAGCCCGGACTGATGACGAAGATCAACCCGAAAAAATGCGCCCATCCGGTGTGAAAACAGGAAGGACAACAAGCACCTTGCTTCTTCGGTGCTACCTCCGACGACTGGCCCAGCGACTTCGCCACGGCCGTACCGTAGCATTGCGGCATAACCCGCTACCTTCCCCGCGTGCCGTATGACAGCGAATACTCCCCTTTTCCAAAGGGAGGATATCAAGTTCCGGCGATCTATTCCCGTGGCGCTTCGATCGATCTCCGCAATTTGATCAAAATCATGTCGGGTTGCCCATTCAGCCCTACCCGGGTCCTCCTCGCCTTCAACTATTCCAACATGAGTGGGTACGACTTCCAACTGATCAAATCCGAGTTTGCGGTAGAGGATTTCCCCATCAGGCGTTGCTATGAGGCGGCATTCACGCCTGCCCGCTTTTTCTAAGGCGAGCTTCATGAGGTGACTGCCCAGCCCCTGGCCACGCATCTTTTCATCCACAACCAGAAGCCCGATAGTTGCGACCTCTCCAAAACAGGTCATGCACATCGTTCCAACCACATGGTTGTTCATAATTGCTACATAGCCGCAGCCTAAGCCCAGAAGCATCGACAAATCTTCCCTGCGGTGGCTCCACCCGAGCTGAGCCGTGATCGTCAGCGTTTGGCTGAGATGTACGCTTCGGAACTTGGCAAACTCGATCCCCGTGCTCCGCATAACCTTCTCCTCGCAAGTCTTGATCTCGAAAGCGTCAGCAATGCCACCGTGCCGCTCGGCGCCTCCGCAGCGGTTGGTGCCGCCCGCCTGAGATTCTTAGGCAGGCCAAGCGTTCGAAAACTCGATGGGCACTACATCGAACGGGTGCATCGCCCGTCGCTGTTCAAAGTGCAACAGGTATGCCAAATTGAAGAATTGTGTTCTTTCAATGCGTCAGGGTTCGCATCCGATTCTCCCTGGTTGTTTTGTGACAACTTTGTGGAGCTTTCGATGACATGATGCGCGAAGCCAGGTGGCGAAAAGGAACCTGACGTGCTCCCCTGGAAATGTCCACGCTTTGATTTTGGCCTGTTCTTCGGATGAGGAGAGAGGAAATGAAGCGTTCGAGATTTTTCCCACGGACAGATCACACGTTGATGCAGACCAGCCGTGCTCGGTCACGAGGTTCGGCTCATGCCGGCGTCGTATGTCAAGCCCTATGTGAAGAGGCAGAAGAATGACGCGACGGATGCCGAGGCGATCTGCGAAGCGGTGACGCGACCGACGATGCGCTTCGTTCCGGTGAAGAGCCAAGAGCAGCAGAGTGTGCTGATGCTGCATCGGGTCCGTGAGCTTCTGATCCGCCAGCGGACCATGCTGGTGAATGCCCTCCGTGGCCACCTGGCGGAGTTCGGAATCGTAACGCGCCAAGGCATTGCCGCTGTCGGCACGCTGATCGCACTCGTCGAGAGTGAAGGTTCTGATCTGCTTCCACCGCTTGCGCAGGCCGCACTTCGTCCCATAGTCGGCCAGTTGCGGATGGTGCACGAGAAGGTCAGCGAGATGGACCGCCAGATTCATGCTTGGCATCGCTCGAATGAACTGCCGTCGGCTCGAGACAATTCCTGGAATCGGTGCAACAACTTCATAATGCCCGCTATCAGTCGGATGAAGCGATTATCCGCTATCGATTTCATCCCCGTTACGGGGAAGCGGTTATTGTTGCCGGGCGCAATCGCCATGGCCTGTTGTTGCATTGGCAGGGCGGCGATCATACCCGCCTGACGGTGAGAAAGAACCGGCGGGGCCAAACGCGGTGGTCCGTCGAGCCGGAGACGGTAGTAGAGCTAATCCACGCCTGCGCGCGACTGATGCCCGACAAGGCCATTGCCGGACTACTCAACCGGGCAGGAAAGCGGACAGGTCGATCGAATGGATGGTCGCAGTCGCGTGTGCGGAGCTTCCGCAACACGCACGGCATCGCCGTCTACAGGATGGCGAATGGGCCGAGCGCGGCGAAGTCACGTTGACTGAAGCCGCCAGGATGCTCAATCGGAGCTCCGCGACGGTCCTTCGCCAGATTGCTGTCGGCATCATTCCTGCCGAGCAATCGAGCAATATTGTAAAGGCGCACCATGGGACAAACGACGGGATATCGAAGATTCGCGTCTGATCGTGTGCGTCAGGCACTCAAGGCGCCCGTCATCACAAAGTTCGGAGCAAAAGACCCTTGGCTTCAATAACGTAGCCAGATGGCATTATGACGAGGGACCACGTCTTGACGGCCGTCAGCTTCGTCACGGCGGTGGATGATCCAGCGCGCTTTGTCCACTCATTGGGTGTTGATGCCTACTTCGGCCTGACGCGGAGACGGTATCAATCGGGAGAAGTCGATCGTGACGGGTCGGTCTCAAAATGCGGTGACACGCTCACACGCACCTATCTCTTCGAGACTGCGGGCACTCTGTTGGCACGGGTCGCTGGATCGACGGCAGCGAATTCCGACCCGCGTCCTGAACTGCGGCGACCCAGCGTCAACCGCGAAGAGAACCACAGAGCCGGCAGGAACTTGGATAAGGCAAAAAGGAACTTGCAGTCAGCTCCGCGATCAGAGAACCCCATGTGGACGCCCCCACGGAGATGTGCAGAGTGGAGGTGTTCTCAGCCAACCTCTAGCCGTCATCTCTTCAGATTCACGCAGGCCGAGATTGCGCGGCTGTCGCCGCGCATCTTCTTTGGACCTCATTCAATGAAGTTTATATTAGACGGATAACCAGAGATATCGGTATACCGATGCGTTATTTCTTCTCCCACATTTATGTCCCTTATTGCCACGATGCTGGCCCACGCGCCGGTGTCTTCATCGGTCCAAAATATTTGCGCATTTGGGTTAAAAGAATGATTCACCATCGAGATGAGACCGAAGACAATGTACCCTGCCGGAGGATTCGATGTTAGTCCTTTATCCAGGCGCGCGAAGTAGTACTCTAATAAACCAGTGTTATCGATGAATCTTCCATCCTCATTATCAAACTCCCATGTTGGGGCACACTCAATTAAATCTCCCAATTTGAAAGAAATATTCGCAAACAGGCCACGACCTTTACCGGGTGCGTTTTTCACGTAAACGGCATTGCTACGATCAAAGATCTTATCGACCATCGTGCGTTCCTTTCCATTTTCAAGAATCCCGCATTCTTGCATTGTGTTCGCTACCGACGTGGCCGCCATTGAGCTTTGAAGTCGACGGCCATCCCGCTCGCCTAAGAGGCTCGCTGCTCTCGCCGCAAATCTCTTTAGTGGGAACTGTCACAGAGGCTTCGGCCGAATTAGCTATCATCATCACCACTCTCACGATGTCTAACCGACAACGGAGCACCTCCTCCGCTACCAACACACCCTGGCATCTGCTGGGCGTTTTTTAGCAAAATCACGTTTCGAAAGCCAAAATAGCCTGTCCTCAAGCTCGTCACAGCTACCAAGACGTGTAGTTGACTCAGCCCCGTAAGACACAACTACCAGCACTACATTGGCACATTTTTAGCGACGGGGGCTTTGTGGATCCCAAGAGGTAACTTCGGTGATTGATCGGGATAGGGGGACGTCTCGCGACGGCGCCCCTCCCACACCACCGGGCATACGGGTCCGTACTGTACCACGGCGGTTCGATCGGATTAAGCTTGGGCAGAGACATGAAGACGAGGGAGACCGAGAGACTCGAAGTAATGGTTGCGCAGGCCTGTTGGACCGCCGGGTGTGCTGACATGCGCCAGAATCCCGTCGGTGAACCGGCGGCAACCGCAGCTCCGAACTTTGGTACGCCGTGGCGACGCAGTTCCTTGAAGCGGTTGTGCCCGTTCCCCCATTGCCGCCAAAGATACAAACGTAGTCTTCGGCGGATCCACGCTTCCAAGTTCGTAAGCACTCGTGGGGTCTGGTAGAAGCCGAAGTAACCGCGCCATCCGATGAGGTATGGCTTCAGCTCTTTGATCAACTGCGGCAGACTGATCCCCGCGTCCGGCGCGTCATGTCCCGGATCAGCGTCTTGAACTTGTCGAGAGCTTTTGGCGCGATGCGCCGCTCGCTCCCGTCGTTCGAGATGCTGAACCCCAGGAACTTCCGCTCCTCCGGTCGCGCCACCGCGCTCTTCGCCTCGTTGACCTTCAGCCGCAGCTTCTTGGTCAGGAACCGGCTTACGGAAGCCATGACCCGTTCGCCGGCGCGGCGGCTGCGAACATAGATGTTGCAGTCTTCGGCGTAACGGCAGAAGCGGAGACCACGTCGGGCCAGTTCCTTGTCGAGGTCGTTGAGCAGGAGGTTGCTTAGGATGGGCGAGAGAGCGGACCGCCTTGGGGGTCCCTTCGTCCACCGGACTAGCCAGGCCGTCCTCCATCACCCCGGCATGAGGAATGCCCGGATGAGTTTGAGCACACGCGTATCGGACACCCTCGCGGCAACGCGCGCCATCAGGCTATCATGATTAACCCGCGGTCGAAGAATCTTTCGAGCTCGACGTCAACCGCGTAGCTGTAACCCTCGGCAATGTAGCAATGCGCTTGGGCTACCGCTTGATGGGCGGAGCGTCCCGGGCGGAAGCCGTAGCTGTGCTCTGAGAACGTCGGGTCCCACTGCTCATTGGAGGACCTGCAGCAGGGCTTGCTGGATCAGTCTGTCGACGACGCAAGCCGAGTTTTCTGACCCCGCCGTCCGGCTTGGGGATTTCGACCCGCTTGACCGGCTGCGGCTGATGGGTTCCCTCGAGCAATCGAGACCGAATGCTCGGCCAGTGCTCACGCAGGTAGCCCTTGGCGTCGTCGATGGTCATCCCATCCACCCCTGGACCGCCCTTGTTGCTTCGAACGCGCGTTTCCACGCTGTTTCCAGATTCTCTCGGCTACATACCGTCTCCATTAGCTGTTCTGTCCAAGCCGGGCTTTCGGGTGCCGACTTCGCCACGCGTGGTTCGGCCCCTTGGTGACCGCTGACAGGGGCTTCACCCCGGTCCTCGGTTCCAGGGCCAGTGAATACTGGGTCTTTTGCCGCTTTCCACTCATGAGTTGCCGGTCCTACTTGCCACTTCCAATCGTTCGGGCCTTCGGTCATCGTTTCCGGCTCGGCCTATCCATTTGCTCCGCCTTTCGGCCTTGGAGTGCCTCACTAGCCTTGCCGACAGTGCCAGAAGGCCGTGTCAAACGAATCCAGGAATTGACCCCTTTGGCGAACTGAAGAACTGACCCCTTCATTGGTTTGCTGTTTCGTTTGTTTCGGGCACCGAGCCGACCTTCTGCAGAAGGCCGGACCGTCGCTTTTCGCGCAGCCTGTAGCTGTCCCCCCTGATGGTGATCACAGTTGAATGGTGAAGCAGGCGATCAAGGATCGCGGTTGCCACCACGGGATCGCCAAACACGCTGCCCCATTCGCCCACCGAGCGGTTGGAGGTGATCAGGATCGATCCCCGCTCATAACGCCGCGACACCAGCTGGAAGAACAGATGCGCGGCATTGGCTTCAACGGGAGATAGCCGAGCTCGTCGATGATCAACAGTTTCGGCCGCGACAGGGTCGTCAGCTGCTTTTCGAGTGAACCGTCGTCATGGGCCTTGGCCAGCATCGCTACGAGCGTGGCCACCTTGACGAACTGGACGCTATGGTTCTGCCGGATCGCCTCGCGCCAGAGAGCCACCGCGAGATGTGTCTTGCCCGTACCCGGAGGTCCAAGCAACAGCACCGTGTCGCCATGAGCAATCCAGCGGCAGGTCGCCAGCTCCCGGATTTGGCGCTGATCCAGCGACGGCTGCGCGTCGAAGTCGAAGCCGTCGAGTTCGCGCACAAACGGGAACTGCGCGATCTTGCCTGCCATGGAGATGCGCCGCTCGTCGCGCCTCGCGATCTCGCGCGTAACGAGGAAGGCCCAAGCCTCGCGCAAGGTCATTTGCGAACGCGCCGCTTCGTCCAGCAGCGTATCGAGCTGATCCCGGATCGCGGTCAGCTCCAGCCGGGTCGAGCATTGCGACCAACATCTCGTGATCGACCGCCGTAAATCGTCTCCGAACGGCTCGATGTCACCCCGGCGAAGTTCCGGGTGATCGTCACGCGTCGCCCCAAATATGCCTACAAGGGTTGGGACGGCGTCATCCAGGCAGCCGCGCCCGCCCGCATCATCGAAAGCGGCATTCCGACCGAAGCGCTGCTGGCGCAGATCGCGGTGTCGAAATACGCCGATGGCCTGCCGCTCTACCGCCAGGAAGCGATCTATGCCCGCGATCAGGTCGAGATCGACCGGTCACAGATGGCGCAGTGGATGGGCAAGCTCGGCTTCGAGCTCGAGCCGCTCGCCGATTACGCACTGGCTCGCATTAAGCAGGGGGAGCGGGTCTTCGCCGATGAGACCACGCTGCCAACGCTGGCGCCGGGATCTGGCAAGGCCAAGACGGCCTACCTGTGGACCTATGTCCGCGATGATCGGCCGTTCGGCGGCAGTGGACCGCCCATTGTTGTCTATTGCTTCGAGGACAGCCGCGCCGGCGAATGTGTCGCCCGTCATCTGGACGGCTATCGCGGCATCCTGCAAGTCGACGGATACGCCGCCTATAACCGGCTGGCCCGATCCGATCGGGGCAATGACGGCGTGATGCTGGCGGCGTGCTGGTCGCACGTGCGGCGCAAGTTCTACGAACTGCATGCCGCAGGCTCCTCCGTTATCGCCTCGCAGACGGTGGCGCAGATGGCCATCGCGCACCAGTGCCAAAAGGCCGTCGGGACCTTTTCTAAAATCGACGGGATGACTGGCGACCAACACCTTCACGCCCGCCGGGATCATGCCTGGCGAACCGCCTGCGCATTTCGCAAAAACGGGACAGTCGTTCCGCCAAATCGCGGACAGCAGTTTCACTAAGTCGCGGACAGCAGGATGGGGTCGGCCCCCGGTTGCCTGGTTGAACTCATTTGCGATTGATTTCGCCGTTTTCGGCGCCGGTCAAGAGCGGCGGTGTTTTTTGCTTTCTCATGCTGTCGCCTTCGAGGGTGACGCGATGGGCGTTGTGAACGATCCGGTCGAGAATGGCGTCGGCGATTGTCGGCTCGCCGATCATGGCATGCCACTGGGCGATCGGCGGTTGCGCGGTGATCAGCGTCGATTTCCGGCGATAGCGTTCCTCGAAGATTTCCAGCAGATCGAGACGCTGCTGGTCGGTCAGGCTGTGGGTGCCCCAGTCGTCAAGGATGAGCAGTTGCAGTTGCACCCGAGCCAGCTTGTCGATGAGACGGGGCGTCGAGACGCGCCAGGGCGAGATCTTCGAACAGACGCGGCATGCGCAGGTAGAGCACGGAATGATCGAGCCGGGCGGCCTGACGTCCGAAGGCGCAGGCCAGCCAGGTCTTTCCGGTGCCGGTCTGCCCGGTGATGATGAGGTTTTCATGCGCCTTCAGCCAGGCGCCTTGGGCCAGCGACAGCGTATTGCGCCGGTCGAGCCCGCGATGCGCGGCGAAGTCGATGTTCTCGATGCAGGCGTCGACAAAGCGCAGCCGGGCAACGGCGAGACGGTTGGTCAGACGCTTGTCGGCACGCATGGCGGCTTCACGATCGAGCATCAGGCCAAGCCATTCGTCGCGACTGAGATCGTCGGCGTTGCTCTGGTCGGCCAGGTCCCGATAGGCGGCGGCCATTCCGCCAAGGCCGAGAGCCTGCATCTGGTCGAGGGTTGGATGTGTCAGCATGGTTGGTTTCCTTTCCTTCATTGGTAATAGGAGCCGCCGCGGATGTTGGTGTGCGATGGCGTGGGCTTGACCGGCTCGGCCGCGGGCGGCACGCGGTCGAGGCCGGATTTGAGGATGGCGTTGACGGAGGAGTAGGTGATCGCATTGATGGTCAGCGCCCGCGCGCAGGCCGCCTCGAGCCGATCCCGCTCGTAGCGACGGGCCAGCGAGAGGATGCCAAACGCGGAGCGGTATCCCTGCTCGGGATGGGGACGGTCGCGCATCATCCGCTCGACCAGCATGGCGGTGTTGGCGCCGATCCCGGCTGCCTGCCGGATCAGGTTCGCCGGCGTCGTGTTGGCATAGCGCTGGTGCGCCTTGGGCATGTGCTCGTTGACGGTGACATGGCCGCAGCGATGCGAGCGGCGGACATGGCTGGCGACGCGCTTGTGATCATGGAAGAGCTCGACCACCCGGTGGGTGAGCCGCACATCCACGCGCCGCCCGATCAGCGCATGCGGCACCGAGTAGAAGGTCCTGTCGATCTCGACATGGTAGTCGGGATGCACCATGGCCGATTTCCACTCCGCATATTCGAACGGCGCCGGCGGCAGCGGCGCCAGAGCCGACCGCTCGACCTCCTCGAACAGTTCGCGGCGGCTTTTGCCGACATGGCGCATGGGGCGGTTGTTGAGATCCTCCAGCAGAACCGCAATGGTAGCGTTGATATCGCCGAGACTGAAGAAGCGCCGGTTGCGCAGCCGGGCCAGGACCCAGCGCTCGACGATCAGCACCGCGCCCTCGACCTTGCCCTTGTCGCGCGGCTTGCGGCTGCGGGTCGGCAGGATCGTCGTGTCGTAATGTTCGGCCATGGCGGCGAAGGTCTGGTTGAGCGTCGGCTCGAACCACAGCGCCTTGGCGACGCCGGCCTTCAGATTGTCGCAGACGATCGCCTTAGTTACCCCGCCGAAGAAGGTGAGTGCCCGGCACTGGCCCTCGATCCAGTCCGGCAGTTTTTGGCTGAAGCTGGCAGGGGCAAAGGTGAAGGACGAGGCGCCCAGCACTGCAACGAAGATCTGAGCCTGGTAGATGACGCCAGTATCGGGATCGACAACGGGCACGGTGTGGCCCGCATAGTCGGTCTGCATCACCGCGCCCGCCTCGTGGCGGTTACGGAACGTTGCGCTCGACCGGCGCTGGAAAGCGCCGAACCGGTCACAAAACCAGGTGTAGCCATAACCATCGGGGTGCGCCGCGCGGTATTCCTGCCACAACAACGTCAGCGTCACGCCCTTGCGCTTCAGCTCGCGCGAGATCATCGCCCAATCGGGCTCGTCCAAATCCTGTGGCGGACGGCCAACCCGGCGAAACAGAAGCCGCTCAAGCAATACGTCATTGTCATAGCCCGGCGGCAGCGGCCAGTCCGAGATGCCAGCCTCACGCGCCCGCAACAGATAGGTCGAAACCGAAGTCTTGCTGATCTTCAGCCGTTCCGACACCGCTCGCACCGAGAGGCCCTGCTCATGCGTCAGGCGCAGGATGGATCGTAGGTCTTTCACTGTCGTTCGTCTCGCTTGCTTCCGTCTTGGCATGGCCCCTCTCAACCCGATGATGAGAGGGCAAAATGCCAGAACGACGCTCCCGAGAACCGACCGTTATCCGCCCCGAAGACTGTCCGGGATTTAGCGGAATCACTGTCCCGAATTACTGAAATCGCTGTCCGCGAATTAGCGGAATGGGTGTCCGCGAATTTCTGAAACACGCACCGCCCGGATAATCCGCACCAGCTGCTCCTCATTGATATCGGCACCGGCGCGAATGACCACGCCACCCAGCTCGATCTCCACCGACGCAGACGCTGTCGGCGTGACCTCGACAAAGCCGAGCCGCTCCGCATCCCTGTGTGGCGTGACCGCACCGCTCTTGATCGGCTTGCTCCGCCAGCCGAACAGCTGGGCCGGCGCCATCCCCGCTTGTCTGGCAATGGCCGATACATTCGCGCCTGGCTTCAGTGTCGCCTCGATCAGCCGCGAGTTCGCTTCCGCCGACCAGCGCCGGCGCGGACGCTGCGGGCTTGCCTCCAGTCGGTTGGCAACCGCTTCAAGAACATGGAAACTTCTATCATCAGGCATAGGCGCAGACATAGAAATTGACACTGCAAGCTCCTCGGCTCCTTGCTTCAGTGTCAGTATGTCTCGCTCATCACCTCAAGCCGCGCCAGATGGGGTCAGCTTGGCGCTTACTCTCCGACAGCGCCGGCGCGCAGATGATCTTCGAGGCCATTCGCAAGCGCTGGCCATGGATTCCGCCGACGGCGGCTATGATAGCAGGCAATTGCTGGACAAGGGCGCTCTCCTCGACTTCGTAACCGAAGTGGAGCGCTGCATCGACACCGGGGCCGGCTTCAAGGTGCTGCCCAGGCGTTGGCTGGTCGAGCGAACCTTCGGCTGGCTCATACGATGGTGCGTAAGCGCCAAGCTGACCCCATCTGGCGCGGCTTGAGGTGATGAGCGAGACATACTGACACTGAAGCAAGGAGCCGAGGAGCTTGCAGTGTCAATTTCTATGTCTGCGCCTATGCCTGATGATAGAAGTTTCCATGTTCTTGAAGCGGTTGCCAACCGACTGGAGGCAAGCCCGCAGCGTCCGCGCCGGCGCTGGTCGGCGGAAGCGAAGTCGCGGCTGATCGAGGCGACACTGAAGCCGGGCGCGAATGTATCGGCCATTGCCAGACAGGCGGGGATGGCGCCGGCCCAGCTGTTCGGCTGGCGGAGCAAGGCGATCAAGAGCGGTGCGGTCACGCCACACAGGGATGCGGAGCGGCTCGGCTTTGTCGAGGTCACGCCGACAGCGTCTGCGTCGGTGGAGATCGAGCTGGGTGGCGTGGTCATTCGCGCCGGTGCCGATATCAATGAGGAGCAGCTGGTGCGGATTATCCGGGCGGTTCGCCAGGCATGATCCCGGCTGGCGTGAAGGTGTTGCTCGCCAGTCATCCCGTCGATTTTAGAAAAGGTCCCGACGGCCTTTTGGCACTGGTGCGCGATGCCGGCTCGGATCCATTCAACGGCGCACTTTATGTATTCCGCGCCAAAAGAGCGGACAGGATCAAGATCGTCTGGTGGGACGGCAGCGGCGTGTGTCTTTATGCCAAGCGGCTGGATGAGGCGAAGTTCTGCTGGCCGCGGATCGGCCACCACCGGGTCCAGCTCAATCATGCTCAGCTCATGGCTCTGGTTGACGGAATGGACTGGAAACGGGTTCGAACGGAGACCGTCAGGCGGCCGCAATCGGTTGGGTAAAACCCTGCGGCATGATGAATCAGGGATCTGAAAAAGCGGGAAAATTGCCCGCGAATATGCTCTGATTTTGGCCATGTCGGCACCCGATCTCGCGCTCCCGGACGACGTTGACGCGCTCAAGGCGATGGTTGTTGCCATGGCCGAAAAAGCCGCCGGTCTGGAAGAGCGTAATGCCGATCTCGAAGCCCACAATACGCATCTCGAGTTGGTCAACAAGAGCGCCGAGGAGCGGATCGCACGACTGACGGCGGTGGTGAAGATGCTGGAGCGGGCGCGCTTCGGCAGCCGCTCCGAAAGGTTGCGGGCCGGTGCGCTGAGCGAGGAGCAGTATGCGCTGGTCTTCGACGAGATCGAAACCGGCGTGGCGGCCATCCAAGCGCAGATGGAGAAGTCTGCGGGCGGCTCGAAAGCGAAGCGCGCTCCGCGTCCTCGCAAAGGCTTTGCGGCCCATCTCGAACGGGTCGAGGTGGTCATCGAGCCCGAAACGCCTGCTGGCTGCGAAGCGCTGGAAAAGATCCTGATCGGCGAGGACGTCTCCGAACGGCTCGATGTCACCCCGGCGAAGTTCCGGGTGATCGTTACGCGTCGCCCCAAATATGCCTACAAGGGTTGGGACGGCGTCATCCAGGCAGCCGCGCCCGCCCGCATCATCGAAAGCGGCATTCCGACCGAAGCGCTGCTGGCGCAGATCGCGGTGTCGAAATACGCCGATGGCCTGCCGCTCTACCGCCAGGAAGCGATTTATGCCCGCGATCAGGTCGAGATCGACCGGTCACAGATGGCGCAGTGGATGGGCAAGCTCGGCTTCGAGCTCGAGCCGCTCGCCGATTACGCACTGGCTCGCATCAAGCAGGGGGAGCGGGTCTTCGCCGATGAGACCACGCTGCCAACGCTGGCGCCGGGATCTGGCAAGGCCAAGACGGCCTACCTCTGGACCTATGTCCGCGATGATCGGCCCTTTGGCGGCAGTGGACCGCCCATCGTCGCCTACCGCTTCGAGGACAGCCGCGCCGGCGAATGTGTCGCCCGTCATCTGGACGGCTATCGCGGCATCCTGCAAGTCGACGGATACGCCGCCTATAACCGGCTGGCCCGATCCGATCGGGGCAATGACGGCGTGATGCTGGCGGCGTGCTGGTCGCACGTGCGGCGCAAGTTCTACGAACTGCATGCCGCAGGCTCCTCCGTTATCGCCTCGCAGACGGTGGCGCAGATGGCCCCACTGTGGGCCGCCGAGGAGGCCGTACGCGGCCAGGACCCGGCAGTACGGATAACTGCGCGTCAGGAGAAATCCGCCGTCATCGTTGCCGCTCTCTTTGCGCTGTGGGAAAAGGAGCTGCCCAAGCTGTCGGGAAAATCGAAGCCGGCCGAGGCGATCCGCTATGCACTCGGCCGGCGTGCCGCGCTGGAGCGCTTCCTCACTGACGGCCGGATCGAAATCGACTCCAACACCGTCGAGCGCGCCATCCGGCCGCAGACAATTACCCGAAAGAACAGCCTCTTCGCGGGCAGCGACGGCGGCGGACGGACATGGGCCACCATCGCCACCCTGCTGACCACCGCCAAGATGAATCAGGTCGATCCGCACGCCTGGCTCACCCTGACCCTCGAGCGCATTGCCAATGGCTGGCCAAACAGCGATATCGACGCCCTCATGCCATGGAATTACCAGCGCTGAACGGCCTCAGCTGCCCGCTTACGATGGTGCCGCCTCGTGCGCGACTACGAACGACGCATCGACGTCTCCTAAACCATGATCCACGCCGCCATGGGCAGCCACTTTGGTGCGCAGAATCAGCCATTGAACCAATTCCCACACACGGACTCTATTGAGCGATCCGGTCGCCCCCATGTTTTTGCGGCACGCTCAAGAGCGTGACCAAATGTATGGCCAAGAAGTGCCACTTCAGCTGTTGCGGTAACATAGCTGCATTCAACTCGTCCATTTATCCCTGCCAATATGCACCATTCAAGCTGCGGTTCCAGGAACCGCCAATCCCCGAGCCGAGGGCTTGGATCGCCACCAGACGACATAGATTGCGATCAACCAAAGTACTGGAAGAAGAACCAGTAGTGACGACACCGCAGCGATCGTCGGATCGATCTGGTGCCGCATGTTCTCCCACATCTTTAGGGGCAAGGTGCGGATCGAAAGTCCGCTAACAAGGGACGAAATGACGACTTCATCAAATGAGTGGATGAACGCAAACACCGCGCCACCGATGATCCCTGGCATGATCAGCGGCAACGTGACTCTGGCTAACGTCTGCATGGGATTGGCCCTCATGCTCAGGGCGGCCCGTTCAAGTCGCCGGTCGAAGTTTGCCAGAGTCGCCGATACAATTACGACTACGTATCCTATGCCACCGATGCTATGAGCTAGAACCATCCCTGCCTTTGTGCCGATCAGACCCATATTGACCAATCCGAGATAGGTCGCGATGCCGACCACGATGACTGGAAAAGTGATCGGAGTCAGCATGACCAAAGTTAGGACGCTTCGAATACGGGATGATGTGCGGCTGAGACCATAGGCAGCGAGTGTTCCGGCAACTGTCGAAATCAAGGCAACTGCCACGCCGATTTCCATACTTGTGAGAAGGGCGCCATTCCAAGAAGGATCTCCGAAGAAGGCTCGATACCACTGAAGCGAGAATCCGGAAGGGGGAAATTCTAGAAATGCACCATCGCTGAACGACATGACGATGACAACGACGCCAGGAAAGAGGAGGAAAATCAGGACCAGCGCGACAAACACTTTCCCGACGATTAAGCGAGCATGTGACTTGCCCCCCGCCTTGTACAACTGCGTCCTCCAGCGCTTTGCGCGGTTTGACACGCTAAGTTCGTTCAGATAGCGCGCAAGCGACGCCGACAGTGTTCGCAGGTTCCAGCGGGAGCTACGGGCACTCACCAAGTCTCCTGGATTTCCGGTAAGATCGAATCCAATGATCGATAGCATAAGTATGGCGATTGCCAGCAGCACGAACGCTGAAGCAGCCACGCGTGCCATGTTGAACGCGCTGGCTACCTGCGCGGCAATAAAGGTGGACAGCATGGCATCCCGCAGCCCACCGAGGGCGGCGGGCGTAATATAAAATCCCAGGCACAAAACGAAAACCAGAAGTGATCCGCTGCGCAGGCCAGGAAGGCTGAGCGGGAGGAACACCCGCCAGAATGCGGTAAAGGGACGTGCCCCCATACTCCGGGCGGCCGCCATGAGGGATCCATCAATGCCAAGCATCACGCTTATTAAAGGCAAGATCATCACCGGTAACATGATGTGCACCATCCCGATGTAGACAGCTGTCCTGTTATAAATGAGCGGCAGCGGGCTGGTGATGAAGCCGTGGTTCAACAGGAGGTTGTTAATAAGGCCTCGGTCACCAAGGATCACAATCCAGGCATAGGTACGAGCAAGGAGACTGGTGAGATAAGGGATAACAACAAGCACAATGAGCGCCGAGCGGACCTGCCTGGGGGCGGCCGATATAAAGTAGGCGGTTGGGTACCCAATGATGACACAAATCGCCGTGGCTACGAGGCTCATTTCAAGGGTCTGAAAAAGCACTCTCAGATTCGCGGGCTGCTTGATGAACCCCTCATAATTGACCAACGAAAACGCCGGCGCGTTCAGGCTCGTCAAGAACATCATGACGATCGGCACGCCAAAGACGACCATAAGGAGGCCGAAAGCCGGCAAGCCTAGGCCGATCGGCAGCCGGCCAAGTCTGCGAAGTGTCGGCATTGCGCTGCGTTCCTCGCGTCTAAGCCGTGACGAACCGGATATCTGTGCGCAACCAATCGAGTCGCACTTCGTCTCCCTTACGGAAAACCTGCTGTCCCGCGGCAACGTGCTCTCGGACAATCAGTTGCGCATGTCCAACGCGGACCTGGTACTTCCGCAAAGGACCAGCGTAGATCATTTCTTCAACCGTCCCAGAGACTTCCTGTCGGTCGTCGGCAAATCCTCGACCAGCAGCATCTGGCGCCCAGATACGAATGCGCTCCGGCCGGACCATGGCAATGGTTTCCGACGATTGGGGGACGTCGGCCCCAACCGCGAGGCCGATATCGTCGAGGAAATTGGCTTCGCCGAGAAAATTCGCGACGAAGCGCGTCGCCGGCCGATCATACAGAGATTCTGGGGTATCGGTCTGCTCTATTTGACCTGCTCGCATTACAACGATGCGGTCAGAAAGCGTCAGGGCTTCTTCTTGGTCATGCGTGACACAAACAGTGGTAATGCCGAACTCCCGATGCAAGGTCTTGATCTCGCCTTGCATCTGTTCGCGGAGATTCCGGTCGAGCGCGCCCAGCGGCTCGTCAAGAAGAAGGATGGGAGGATCGGCAATAAGTGCCCTGGCGAGTGCCACGCGTTGCTGCTGCCCACCACTCAGCTGAGAAGGCATTCGGTCGCCGAAATCTCCGAGATGGACCCGGTTCAATATACGCTCGACGCGCGCCGACCTGTCCTTTTGCTTCACACCGCGCATTTCAAGGGGGAACTCGAGGTTTCCCCGTACCGATAGGTGTGGGAACAGCGCATAGCTCTGAAAAACGATGCCCTGATCACGGCGATAGGACGGGACGGCAGCTACCGACTTGCCTCCGATCACAATGTCGCCGGTGTTTGGAGCCTCGAAGCCGGCCAGTAACATCAATGTGGTGGTTTTACCCGAGCCGCTAGGTCCGAGGATGGTTAGGAACTCTCCGCGCTCGACGGTCAGCGAAAGGTTCCTGACTGCAGCTACCTGACCGTACATCTTCGTTACGTCACGGAATTCGATTTGAGCGGAAGTTTGGCTGGTTTCCAATCCTTCGTCCTTTGTAAGCGAGCAGGTTTTCACGCAATATTCACAATGGATTCTTCCGGACGAAGTTTCTACCCCGGCTTCCGGAGGCGCTGATCCACAGCCCGGTCCTTTTCATGAAACGCGTGTTATGCCGACGGCCCGCTTGTGAAGCCCAAGGTGCAGCCGCCGGTATTGCGCACGGTCAGCGCGCTTTGAGCTGCTTTAGAGAAGGATCCACTCGTTCCAACGCTGGATCAGACGCTCGGTGTTAGTTACACCATCAGATCCCACTTCGCCGTACCACTTCATATTCATCGGGATGCTGTTCGCAATATAGTCCGGGTGGCTGGCGAGTTTACGGCCTGTCTCTTCCGGAAGAGACTTAAAGGCATTGAGGTTGGTCGGCCCATATGGAATGAGCTTCGCGAATTCGGCCTGCCGGTCGGCACGGCTTGCGAACTCGACGAACTTTTGGGCGTTCGCCTTGTTCGGCGTGCCCCTGGGAATGATCCAGAAATCGCATGTCAGCTTCGCCTGGTTCCGGTTAATCTCGAGCGGAGCCCCCTGATCGATAAGCAGGCTCGCGCGTCCGTCGTACGAGTTCATGAGATCGGCAACCTTATCGTGCATGATCTGCTGGATTTCAGAGCCGGTTCCCCACCACTTCCGGATGTGGGGCTTGATTTTGTCCAAACTGGCAAATATGCGATCGATGTCCATGGGATAGATAGCGTTGGGAGCAACGCCATCTGCCAGGAGCGCTTCCTCCCATGGCCCTTCCGATCCAAACTGCCCGGACACGAGCGAGCGAACACCCGGAAACTTTTCGGCATCCCAGAACTCGGTCCACGTTTTCGGACGTGGTTTGTTCGCTGGGAACTTCTCGGTGTTGTAGACCATTGTGTAAGCATAAATCAGCGCGGCCACGCCATACTTTTCCTTGCCGAAACTGACGAGACCGTCGAGTTCATCCTTCTTGAAGATCGAGTAATCGATCTCCTCAAGATACCCCTTCGCTGCAGCGGCCATCGTCGATCCCTGCGGCAGGCCTGCCACATCGGCCGACACGCTGTTATTGGTGACCATAAGCTCAATCTGCGCGAAGTCGATCTGGTCGGTGACCGCAGTCACCTGGATCCCCGTTTCCGCTTCAAAAGGCTTCACATACGCGCCCATGACAGCCTTGCCGGCGTCACCACCGTATACCAAAACGCGCAATTCGCCCGGGTTCTGCGCCTTAGCTTTTGAAGAAACTGAGCCCAGAGCCCCCAATACAAGGGCCGACGACCCAGCCTGCATCAGATGTCTGCGATTGATTCTCATGTTCTTGTTCCCTTTTGTTTATCTCGTTATTGGCCAAACCTCTTCCAGCGCATACGGCTAGTCGATCAGGAAGCGAGGGCAGTCTCCACCAAGTTCACCCAATAGCCGATGCCATACGGCAGAGCTTCGTCATCGAAGTCATAGGACGGATTATGGAGGGAGGCACTGGGCCCGTTGCCCATGAAAATGAAGGCGCCTGGCCGCGCTTCAAGCATGTAGGCGAAATCCTCGGATCCCATGAGCGGCTTGATCTTTGCATCGACGGAAGCCGCACCCACAATGCCAGACGCGGCTTTCACGGCCAGCTCAGTACCTTCAGTTCGGTTCATCGTAACCGGATCAAGGCGACGGTAGTTGAGTTCCACATCCCCCCCAAACGCACGGGCGATACTCTGAGCGCATGCGAGGATTCGGCCCTCGGCGAAGTCCCTCAGGGCTGGCGACAGCGTCCTCACGGTTCCCGCCATCTCCACACGCTCGGGAACGATATTGTAGGCATCGCCGGCATGGAGCTTGGTGATCGAAATGACCAGCGATTGTAGCGCGTCGGTGCCTCGGGATACGAGAGACTGAAGACCAACGATCACGTGTCCGGCTATCATAATCGGATCAATGGTCTGATGAGGCATTGCTGCATGGCCTCCCTTGCCAACAACAGCTAAGTCGAACTCGTCTAGCGCCGCCAGAATTGGGCCATCGCAAATACCGAACTTGCCGATATCCATACCGGGCATGTTGTGCATGCCAAACACCTGCGAAATGCCGAAACGGTCCATGATGCCTTCCTCGACCATTCTCTGGCCGCCTAGGGCTCCCTCCTCCGCCGGCTGGAAGATCAAGGCTACGGAACCTTTGAAATTTCGGGTGCCCGCCAAATGTTTCGCAGCACCGAGCAGCATCGCCGTGTGGCCGTCATGGCCACAGGCATGCATCTTGCCTGGAATTTCGGAAGACCATGGCTTGCCGGATGCCTCGCGGATGGGCAATGCGTCCATATCCGCACGCAAGCCAATCGTCGGGCCTTCTCCACCTTCACCCTGGATGAGGGCCACAATCCCAGTTTCGGCAATTCCGGTCTCAATATGATTGATGCCGAAGGAGGCCAGCTTTTCCGTGACAAACCGAGCGGTGTTATGCACTCGGTAGTCGAGTTCAGGGTTCCGGTGAAGGTAGCGCCGCCACTCGGCGACCTCGCCGTGTAAGGGCTTGAACTCATCAACGCTGCGCATGCCTGCACTCCACATCGCTATCGG
The DNA here is from genome assembly GCF_040322135.1 of Mesorhizobium sp. M0189. Taxonomy (NCBI): domain Bacteria; kingdom Pseudomonadati; phylum Pseudomonadota; class Alphaproteobacteria; order Hyphomicrobiales; family Phyllobacteriaceae; genus Mesorhizobium; species Mesorhizobium sp. M0189. The sequence goes on along the minus strand of NZ_JAMYSW010000027.1, from coordinate 22,543 downwards.
AATAATCCCAGGCGTCGCTGCTTTTCACAGCAGTCACCAGACTCGGACCGTCTCCCCGATCTCCCCATGAAACGCCAGCGTTATGACACTGGCGGGAGACGTGTTGTGACATTGGTTGCCGCGTCCGTCATTCGTTGCAACGAAGATCGGTCGTCGGGGCGGTCCAAGTCAAATGCAGTGTTTATATCGTCGCCATCTGGGTTCGAGATAAAGTTGTAAAGCCGAGGACGATCGTAGGCGCGGCGCTCGGGCGTGGCTTAAGGCCGGAAAAAGGGTCGCCTGATGCGCTTCGCTATAGACTCCTGAAGAAATGCCTCGCGTGTGCTGGAGACTTCGATTCGCCGAATGGCAGCGTAGGCAAATGGATCTTGAGATCACCACGCTTGTTGCGAGTCATGGTGGCTGTGGGCTGCCGACGGTATACATCCGGTGACTCACGTTTGGAGGGCGTTATCCGCACCGCCTCATAGTGAGATAAGTATCCGGGGCGCCACTTGACCTAAATGCCAATGCTGCGTGCAATGCTGTCGGCCGCCATTCTTTTGCGCCACTCGGTGGGTCCCGATTGGTGAACCGACTCGCCTTTCACGTCGACTGCCATGATCACCGGCATGTCCTGCACCTCGAACTCATAGATCGCCTCCATGCCCAACTCTTCGAACGCTACCACGCGCGCGGACTTAATGGATTTGGAGATCAGATAGGCAGCGCCCCCAACCGCGATGAGGTAAGGCGCCTTATGACGGACAATGGACTCGATGGCAGCTGGCCCCCTCTCCGCCTTACCCACCATTGCGTGGAGCCCAGTTTCGGCAAGAATTGTTTCTACGAACCCATCCATGCGACTTGACGTGGTCGGTCCAGCAGGCCCTACGACTTCACTACCAACTGCGCGGACGGGCCCGACATAGTAAATCACACGTCCCCGCAAATCGACCGGGAGCGGTTTTCCGAGCGCGATCAGATCGACCATCCGTTTGTGCGCTGCATCCCGACCCGTCAGTAACTTCCCTGACAAAAGCAGCGTCTCGCCGCATCGCCACGTTGCCGTTTCTTCCCTTGTCAGTGTATCAAGATTAACTCGCCGCACTCTTGCACTGCGCAGGTCCACTTCTTCAATTATGGGCCACATGGAAATGTCTGGCGGCTGAAGTTGAACCGGTCCCGAGCCGTCCAGTGTGAACTTCAAATGCCTGTTTGCGGCACATTGCGGGATCAGTGCGACTGGCTGCGAGGCGGCGTGCGTCGGATATGTAGCAACCTTGACATCAACAACAGTTGTGAGCCCGCCAAGGCCTTGTGCACCGATTCCTAATGCGTTGATCCTGTGGTATAGTTCCACGCGAAGCGCCTCTTCCGCATTCCTGGCACCCCTTGCAATCAAGTCCGCCATGTCGATGGGTTCGTTCATCGCTTCTTTAGCCAGCAGCATGGCCTTTTCGGCGCTACCTCCAATCCCGACCGAAATCAGGCCAGGTGGGCACCAGCCGCTGCCAAGCGACGCTACTGTTTCCACAACCCAGTCGGCGACCGATGCAGCAGGATTTAGCTGGGTGAACCGGGCCTTGTTTTCAGATCCTCCGCCTTTCGCAGCAATCGTAATCTCAACGGTATTGCCGCGTACCAGATCAACGTAGACAACCGCAGGGGTGTTGTCCCGTGTGTTGGCGCGTTTCGCGAGCGGGTCCGCAACCACTGACGGTCTGAGCGGATTGTTAGGATCAAGATAGGCCCGTCTCACACCATCATTGATCAACTCCGAGAAGCTAGCGCTTGAGCGGATTCGGGCGCCAATGCCGACCTTCGCGAATACCACCACCAGGCCTGTGTCCTGGCAGATCGGCCGTCGGCCGAACGCCGCCATCCGCGAATTGAGCAATATCTGACCAATAGCGTTCTTCGCCGACGGATTTTGCTCCCGTTTATAGGCATCTGACAGGTACTGGATATAGTCTGGAGGGTGATAATATGAGATATACTGAAGGGCGTCGGCAACGCTCTGCGTAATATCCTCGCCAGTGATGGTGCGTGTCTTTGTGGCCACAATTTTATCCGAACGAACCCATCCCGTTGATCAGCTTGAGGTTTTGAAAGCTGCGCAAACCCAATTCGCCCCCTTCGTACCCGTACCCACTTTGATTTATGCCCCCGTTTGGGGCGTCAGCGGACACGCCTTTGAGGTAATTTACGCTAACCGCGCCGGCCGCTAGAGCGCTAACCAGCCTAAGTGTTATATCTGGCGAGCTGGTGAAGAAATATGAGGCCAAGCCATATTCCGTCGTGTTGGCCCGCAAGATGGCTTCCTCAAGCGTATCGAAGCTCTCAACAGTCAGGATCGGTCCGAAAGGTTCCTCCTTCAAGACCTTTGAATCGGCGGGAACATCGGTCAAGATAGTCGGTGGCCAGAAAAATCCCGGTCGATCTAATCGGGATCCGCCAATCTCGACGTGAGCCCCGCGGTCCACGGCATCCTTCGTTAAACGCTCCATGGCCTCGACGCGCCGTGCATTCGCCATCGGTCCCATTTCCGTCGAGGGATCCTCCGGAGCGCCGATTCTAATTTTCGAGACTGTCTCAGTCATTCTGGCAACAAATTCATTATAGAGCGGCCGCGCCACCAAAACCCGACTGGGCGCGTTGCAGCTTTGGCCAGCGCACTCGAATTTGTATTCTGCGATAAGCGGAATCGTCTTCGCGAGATCCGCGTCTTCGCACACGATCACAGGGGAATGGCCGCCAAGTTCCAACACACAACGCTGCAGGTTGTTCGCCGCCAGCTTCGCTAGCTGTTTGCCTACGCCCGTAGAGCCGGTGAATGTAAGGACCTTTACCACCGTCGATGCCAGAAGGTGCTCGGAAATCTGGGCCGGGACGCCGAACACGAGATTCACCACGCCGACCGGTATTCCGGCCTCCTGCAAGGACTGCACGAGAAAAACAGCCGCGCTCGGCGTCTCCTCTGCGCCTTTCAAAATGACCGGACAGCCTGCGGCCAGCGGCGCGGCCAACTTGCGAGCGTTCAAGACGGCAGGATAGTTCCACGGGGTGAATGCGGCGACGACACCTATCCCCTCGGGAACGATCATACGGCCTGGGCCCATTGGAATGGGTTTTGATAGGTTTTCCGCGAGCTGGCCGTTCCACTCGAGGGTTTCCACGGCGCGTTCATATTCGCCCTTTGCTTCCGCGATCGTCTTGCCCTGCTCGCGGGAGAGCGACTTGGCAGCGGCATCGATCTTGTCCTTAAGAATCCCAGCCGCCTTCACGAGAATTGCGCCCCGGTCCCCCGCGGGCAAAGCGGCCCAAGCTTCTCGGGCGCATTCGGCCGAAGCAAGAGCCTCGTCAAGATCTGATACCGATGCCGAAGCGACTTGCCCAAAAACCTGCTCGGTTGCTGGATTGATTAGCGGCAGCTTCTTTCCATCACTGGCGGCGCGCCACATGCCATTGATGAACAGCTCATAGCTCGTCTCGCCAAACATTCCGTTGCTCCGCCTGAGGTAATTTCGGCGTAGGAACTCTAACACCATGGATCCTGCGCATCAGCACTTTCAGCGTGGTCGAGGCGGCCGGTCAAATACCGAATAATGTCGAAATCCATCTTGAATCGAGATCAATGCCCGTTCGTGACTTGGTATGGGGTCACGACTCAAGAGGTAGTGTGGCAGGCCATTTCCCGCTTTCAATAAGGTTTTTGACGACCTTCGGTATCAGCTTGCGCACAGCAGCGACAGCTGGCGAGCGTTCATCCTTGGGATTCGCTGCCAGCACAACAGAACGGGTGATCACAGGATCAACGATCCTGACCGTCCTCACCAATCCCTGTATCGCCTCTTTCTGGATCGCTGATGGAGTCAGTATCGAGTACGCGCGTCCTTCCGTAACCATATTAATGATGGTGGATAGCGAATCCACTTCGAAGCGGACGTCCAGCTTGCAACCGTGCTGCGCCACCACATCCGCGACGGACCGCCTGACGTTGTTGTTTCGCATTGGCACGGCGAGGGGAAAGGCGTGAAGGTCCGCAAGACCGATCGAATCTTCGAACGGAGGTAGTTCCGGAGGCACCACCAGGCAAAATTCCTCTCGCGCGAGAACGGTCATTTGCCCTGGACTTTCCGCTGTTCGATAAAGCACGGCGAGACTGAAGCGACCAGCGCTCATCCACTCCTCGAGTGGGCCCGTCATGCCTTCCACCATTTTAAGGGAAACCCCCGGCAGTTCGCTCCGTGCTGCTGCCAGAAGTTCGCCACTCAGGACGCGGGCGGCCCCCGATGGTACGCCAAGTGTCACCTCTCCCGAAGGCGAAGCAGTCGTGTTGGTCAGTTCAGCTTTCGTAAGCTGTATCTCCCGGAGGATTGTTCGCGCGTGCTCGAGCAGCTTTGCGCCGGAATCGGTTACGTTAACGCCGGTCCTATCACGGACTAGAAGGCGAGTGCCGAAGCTTTCCTCTAACTGACGAACGTGCAGGCTAAGCGCGCTTTGCGCTACGTTCAACTGGGCTGCGGCTTTCGTGAAGCTTCCCGCTTCGACAACGCCGACGAAATACCTGAGCTGCCTGATTTCCACGATTTTAGCGTTCCACATTCGGTCCTGACCGTATCAGGAGCCTGATCAGTTGAAGCTATCTTGAAACGCGATGGTGGAGAAGCTTTATAACGAGCAAAGTTGCCGCGCTCTGGCGGCAGAGACGTCCAGTGGCCGAGTGAACCGCCTCAGCTGCCTCCCGCTAGTGCGAGCATCTCCTGCGCGCGCCGTACTATCGGCGGATCAATCATTTTGCCGGCCACGGCAAAGGCGCTGTTGCCCTGTTCAGCAGCTTGGTGGTTCGCTGCCACCACACGACCCGCCCACTCGAGTTCTTCAACGGTCGGCGAAAAAGCCTCATTGAGAATGGCCACCTGCGACGGGTGTATGGCCAAAGCCCCGGCAAACCCGAGGCGCCGCGCGTGCGTTGCAACCTGCCGGAATTTTTGAATATCAGAGAAATCCCCAATACCTCCTATAAAGCCCAGGGGAAGAATGCCTGCCGCACGCGCAGCGAAAAGTACCGAAAGGTTGGGGCCAAGCAGAAGGTCAAAATCGGGGGCCGCGCCCACAGCTGCGCTGAAATCCTCCGGACCAAGCGCCATAGCGGCCATCCTCGGGTGTCCGCTAGCGATCTGGGGTAGGCGCAACAGAGCCGCTGGCGTCTCGATCTGCGCCAAGAGTTTGATCGCGCCGAGCACAAGTCCTCGTTCGCGCTCGAGTTCCTCGATTGCCCCGGCGACTTCCACTATCCATTCGGCGGAATCTACCTTGGGAAGTACCAGCCCATGCACCCCTGGGATGACCGAAACCTCCAAGTCTACGGCCAAACTTCTCAAACCCCGGTTGACGCGAACCAAAACGGACGCGCCGCGGCTGCCAACCTGCGCCACGGACGCGGAGAGTTGCCGCCGAGCTTCGGATTTTCGGTCTTGGGGAACCGCGTCCTCCAGATCCAAAATGATTCCGTCCGCTCCGCGTTCGTTCGCCTTTTTGACGAACCGATCGACATGGGCAGGTACAAAAAGTAAGGACTTCCAACGAGGAACGGGATTCCCTTGGTGCAGACCCGGACCCGGCATTTGATGCATGGAGTAGCCTTGTTCTGGGAAAGGTAAAATGCCGGCGGATTCCAATCCACTATGCGCGCGGCACCCGCTGGGCAGCGTGCTCGCGCTCGCGCGCACCTGGAGCGAATTCCTCTCGGATCGCCGCAGTGTGGGCGCCCAGCCCAGGGACTTGTCGTAGCGACGCCGGCTCCGAGTTGACGATTGCGGCGGGGGCGATCAAATTTATGTTCCCTCCAGGTGTGTTGACGGTAACCCTGCGGACATGAGGATGCTGTGAAACGTCCATCATTTCGTTCAGCCGACCATAGGCGAGGCCTGCTGCCTCAAGCTCTTGCATCGCCTTGTCGTTGGACAATTCCAAGAAGCGGCTCTTAATGATTTCGTCGAGGGGAGCCCGGTTACCCAGCCGCTCCATGTTGTCAGCAAAACCCGGCGCGCGCACTAGCTCCGGCTGTTTAAGAAATTTGGTGCAGAAGTTCACCCATTCTCGGTCATTCTGGACCGAGAAGATAACATCCTTGCCGTCGGAGCAGCGATATGCGCCGTAGGGCGCCAGCGACGGATGGTTCACACCGGCGCGCACCGATCGATAATCGCTGTAATCATGTTGCAACACGGGCACGTTCATCCAGTCGGCGATAGCATCGAACAGCGAGACTTGAACGCTGGCGCCCTCGCCAGTCCGTTCGCGATGATAGAGCGCCTGGAGTATGGCTGCGTGGGCGGTCATGCCTGCAGAAATGTCGCAGACTGATACGCCAACTCGAGCCGGTCCTTGCGCATTGCCCGTAATAGCGCATAACCCCGTTTCAGCTTGAACGATAAGATCGTAGGCTTTCAGGTGGGAGAATACGCCCCCGTCTCCGAATCCCGAAATATCGCATGTGATCAGCCGGGGGAAGCGTTGACGAAGCTTCGCTGATCCGAACCCGAGTTTACCAATGCTGCCGGGCTTGAGGTTCTGGATAAAGACATCGGCAGAAGCGATCATCGATTCCAGGACGGCGCGATCGTCCTCCAGGGTGAGATCCAGACAAACAGACTCCTTGCCACGGTTAAGCCAGACAAAGTAAGCGCTCTGCCCCTTGACCAGCTTGTCATAGTAGCGAGCGAAGTCTCCTTCGGGTCTTTCGACCTTGATGACGCGCGCACCAGCATCCGCGAGGCGCGACGAAGCGTAGGGCGCAGCAACGGCCTGTTCGACAGCGACAACCGTGACCCCTCCCAGCGTCTGCTTCATGCTGACACCACGCCCTTTACGTGCTGCCTGGGTTGAGCACGTCGTTTTTCCAGCAGGGCAAGCAGCCTGCTCTGCTCATTGCCAACGATCGAGAACCCCTCGTCCACACCCATACCGGGTTTTGCCAGCATCATGTCGGCCTGCGTCGCGACTGCGATGTGGACCGATGTTCGCGCTGAAAGGTCGGTCTCGGCGCAGCTTCCGCCAACATAGGCGCCAACCTTGTTCTCCTTGCAAACGAGCACTGCCCGCCCAGTGTCCGCAATCGAGCCGACGTCAGGCATCTTGATCTGGACTAGGTGCGCTGCCTTTCCGTCAGCGAACAGACGTATGTCGTCGAGCGTGTTACAGCGCTCGTCCACCACGACACGGGCATTGGAGCCTCGCTCGTCCAGAATCGACACCAGACTCGCATAGTTTTCCAATTGGGCCTGCGTCGAACCATAGTCGGCCGGGCATTCAATGTTCAGCCTGAAATCAGGAACTTTCTCTGCCAGCCTCGAAATGAAATCGGCGATCTCCTGGGGCGCCATACCAACAGCGAGGCCGATCCAACCGTATACGTCGAAGTGCAACACAGGCTGGTATCCCGGTAGGCCTATCTTGCGGATACGATCCGCGACCCACGTGACGAATTCGACGAAGGTCCGACCTCCAGGTCCAAACTTGTCACGAGAATTGATCAGTCCATGGGGCAGCACATCCGCCCCCTTCAAGATCATTTTGTCCACATTGATCTCGCGAGAATCGCCACTTTGGCAGAAAATCGGCACCCTGCGATCTGGCAGGGGCAAACCGAATTCTGAGCAAACAATCTCGGCCATTGAGCAGCGTCTAAGGTGTGCTGCGGCTCGGAGGAGCGCTTGGCTCACGCCATATTCGAGCGATAGCGGCAGCCTCTTCTGATCAGCATAGGAAAACACACTCGCGCAGGCTTGCAGAAAGTGAGAGGCATCAACTTCCAGAAGCCTGGGAACCACTATTCGGGCCGAGAGGTCGGATATCTCCGTGATGTCGAACAACGTATCACGACCAGAGGCTCCGGAGTACTGGACGCTCATCATGTCGCCCCAGACCACTGTCTCATCCATGAGGACGAGGCCGATGCTGAGGATGGCAGCCGGGACGCGGATTGAATTGAACCCTGGAGTGAGGGGCTTGCCCGTATAGATGAAGCCGTCCTGGACCGCCCCGGCTCTAATAGCGGCTTGGTCGTCGTAAAAGAATGCACCGTTTCCGGGAGCCAGTATGACGTCCTTAATCTGCACTTAGTTCCATCCAATTCGTGTTGGATCAGAGTAGTGGCGCACTAGACCTCAGGTCGCCTACACATAGATATGAGCCATCAAGAGCTCGGATTGCCAATATAAAGTCCGGGACGGTCCCATCGCGTTCCTAGATACTAAAGCTGTCCGTGAGGCGGGTGACTGGAGAGGCGAAGGCTACCCTTGACCCGCTCCCCGACCAACATTGTGCATAGAGGCCTGCGATTTGGCGCAGCAGAGTCGCTCCCCGGCCGCGCGACATTCGATTTAGGTCAGCTGATCGCTTCAGCGACCACGAAATCCGCCACCTCGTCGAGCGTCTTCTTGGTTCTGGTCACTACTTCGAGGGCCTGTTCCTCAGTAATAATGAGCGGCGGACAGAAGATAAGCTGATCTCCGACAACGCGAACGATCAGATTGTTGGCCAATGCCGATGCGAATGCCTTTCCGCCGGCTTTTCCGAACTGCTGGAATCCTTTGCGAGACGATTTGTCAGGGACCATTTCGACCGCTGCCATAAGGCCCACGCCGCGGACGTCACCCACAAGAGGGTGGTCCAGGAGCAGCTGCAGGCTCTCCATGAAGACCTTTCCCACGCGCGCCGAGTTGCCGATCAGGTCTCGCTCCTCAATAATCTTGAGGTTCTCGAGGGCGACCGCAGTTGCGACCGGATGCCCAGTAGTCGTGTAGCCATGACCCCACGTTCCGATCTTTGCGGTGTTGTCAGCGATAGTGTTGTAGATTTCCTCCGTAAAGAGGATCGCCGCAAGCGGCATGTAAGAAGACGTCAGCTGCTTCGATGTCACCATGATGTCAGGCTTGAACGCATAATAGGTGGATCCAAACATTGTACCCAGACGACCGAAACCATTCACGACCTCATCCGCTACAAGGAAGATGTCGTACTTTCGGCAAAGCGCCTCTACGCCTTGCCAATACCCCGCGGGCGGCGAGAGCACGCCTGCCGCCGCCATCAGCGGCTCGCCGATGAAGGCAGCGATAGTTTCTGGACCTTCGCGCAGGATTGTGTCCTCGATCTCCTTGAGCAACCGCGCAGAGAACTCACCCTCGGTCTCGCCCTCAAAGCCCGACGTGCGCAGATGCGGTGTCGTGAGGTGGATCACCGGTATGATCGGCATGTCGAAATCGCGATGGTTGTTCGGAAGGCCAGTTAGGCTGCCAGAAACCATGGTAATGCCGTGGTAGCCTTTCGCGCGTGCAAGAAATTTCTTTTTTTCGGGGCGGCCACGGGCGTTGTTCACATACCAAACCATCTTCACGACGGTATCGTTAGCTTCGGATCCGGAATTCGTGAACGACACACGCGTAATGTGTTCGGGGGACAGTTCAATTAGTTTCTCGGCCAGGCGGATGTTCGGCTCATGGCTCATATGGTTGAAAGTATGGTAAAATGGCAGCTTCTGCATCTGCCTTGTCGCTGCCTCAACCAGTCGCGGCTCGTTAAACCCGACAGCTACAGACCACAGACCGGCAAAACTTTCAATGTACTGCTTTCCGCTAACGTCATAGACGTAAATACCCTCGCCACGGTCCATGATTAGCGGACCTTTCTGCTCATGCAAGCGGGCATTAGTAAAAGGGTGGAGGCCTGTCGCGATATCCATCGCGGCCAAGGAATTGGATAGACGGTTACTCGTGCTCATGTTACCTGCTCCGGTAGTGTAGATTTCAAGTTCAGGCGGAGCAGCGCTTTCACGTCGGAAGCCTTCGCGCCATAAGGCCAACAACCGTCACAACGGGTTGCCGACCGCAGGGGCAGATTCTATCAGTGACGTCTATTGGTCAACACGGGAATCGAGATCACGACCATCTCAAAAACAGATTTACGCACTTGGCAGCGCGCCAGGCAATCAAGCTCGTCGTCATTGGATCATCTTGTTTCGAGATGGGCCGAATCTTGAAATTGCGTTTGACGAGAGGCTCTCGTTTTCCCAAACGGTACCATCCGCCAACCATACATGGTTTGACGTCAGTCGGGGTCCAATACGGGAGTCACCTCAGTGCCCGCCACAAAGCTCAATTTTAGTCTAGACGAATATCGGACGCGGCTTGGTAAGACCCGATCCGAAATGCAGAAGCGTGGCATCGATACGCTCATCGTCAGTGAACCCGCGAACATGGCCTGGTTGACAGGCTACGACGGCTGGTCCTTCTACGTCCATCAGGCAGTCATCGTACCTCCGGAAGGAGATCCCATCTGGTGGGGTCGGATCGTCGATGAAAACGGCGCTAACCGGACTGTTTACTTCTCAGCCGATAACGTCGTTTGCTATCCTGACCGCTTCGTGCATGCGACCGACTGTCATCCAATGGAAGAGCTTTGCAAGCTGTTGAGCAGCCGCAGGCTCGACAAGGGCGTAATAGGGGTGGAGCTGGACAATTATTGGTTCTCTGCCGCCGCATATGAGGTTTTGACGGCGGGCTTGCCCAATGCAAAGTTTGTAGATGCGGGAGTGCTCGTGAACTGGCAGCGAGCGGTCAAAAGCCCCCGGGAAATCGAATATATGCGCCGCGCGGGCAAAATCGTCACGCTCATGCACGAGCGGATCCTGGAAAAGATGGAACCCGGGATGCGCAAATGCGACCTTGTCGCTGAAATCTATGATGCTGCGATCCGGGGAACGCCCGAGTTCGGAGGCGATTACCCGTCTGCTGTGCCAATGCTCCCGTCGGGGGCGGACGCCTCGGCGTGTCACCTGACCTGGGACGACCAGCCGTTACGCAACAATGAGGGCACCTTTTTCGAGATCGCAGGTGTTTATAAGCGTTACCACGCGCCGACAGCACGCACGGTGTTTCTCGGCAAGCCTCCCCAGAAGTGGTTTGATGCTGAGAAGGCGACCCTTGAGGGAATGGAGGCAGGTCTGCAGTTTGCGAAGCCGGGCGCAACATGCGAGGATTGGGCGAAGGCATTCTTCGATGTTCTCAGGAGATACGGCCTGACCAAGAGCAACCGGACGGGCTACCCGATCGGACTGTCGTATCCGCCGGACTGGGGCGAACATACCATGAGCCTGCGGCCAGGTGACAAAACTGTGCTTGAGCTCGGTATGACGTTTCACTTTATGACAGCCCTCTGGTTTGAGGATTGGGGCATCGAAATTACCGAAACCGTCCTGATCACTCCGAACGGGAACGAATGCCTTTCGAACGTTCCTCGGAAGCTGTTTGTCAAAAATTGAATTTTCACGGCTGTCGACAACCCTCCTACAGGGAGCGTTGTCGATAGGATTCGAATATGGCGTGCCTCCCTCGGCATTCGCCGAGGACAGAGCGGCGCAATCTGCGGTCGCGCATGCGTCGCAGATGAACTGCCACACCGAATTCGCCCCAAATTTCTATGGGTTCGGGCAGTCGCCGGCCGTGTGAAACGTGTTGAACCGGCAAAACTGCCAGGCTGAGCCGCCCCGCCCACACGCTGCGCTAGTGAGCGTACTGCTGACTTCCGCTAAGACGCCGTTGGGAAAATCCCTTGACTGGGGAGTGAACAAAGCCGATGGCGCGGCATCTGGTGTGTGGGTTTGTGGATGAGCCTTCTGTTTCAAAGGACTGCGGCACAGAGTATGAATGGCGGTCTCGAAGGCAGGAGATGCCTGTTCGGTGAAATCGGTGACGGACGGCGCCATGCTGCATCTTCAGGCCTCTGAGCATGATGACGATGGGCGCCGCTGGCGGGATCATAACGCAAGGCGCATGTCCCGAACGCGGAGCAGCGCATCGTAGCACTCGACGTTGATCAGTGGCACCTTCGCCAAACTCCACGCCTGAGGTGCATCCACGACGGGCGCCGCCCAATCCCGGGTCACTTCTCGGCGGAAATCAACATCCGCGCTCAGCGCTTGTTTCAGGCGTCAGCCTGTTTGTATCTATACCCAGTCCAGAATTAGACGAACTGCTGCTCCATCTCCTCGCCGCTTCGGTGTTGACGTCTTTCAGCACGCAGCAACCTTCACCTTCTCAAGGGTGACGCGCTTGGCCCCGCCCTCGCCGGCGACCGCCTGTCAAGCCGGATAGCGGAGCGATGCCTGAGTGCGGCCAACGGGGCCTTGAGCTTCGACAAAATGGCCATGACTCAGCCGGCGTGCAGTCGCCAATTGACCTCGACATCTGACTGCTTCGCGGATCCCTGTAGAAGTATGCGGCGTCACATTGTGGATCGTTCAATCTGAGGTCAACGGTACGCTTAAAGAATGCGTGTGAAACGTCGCGGCCAGACCGCGCCGTCAAAATCTCCTCGAGCATGAGGGGAGTCTGGCCCTCTGCATAGTCGAACCGCGGACCGAAGCTCGGGCCGATCCCGGCGAGGCATGCCACCCGCGAGATACGCTCCGGCAACAGGGCTGCGGTTGCGAGTGCGTGTGGCCCACCACCAGAGTTGCCGTACACCGACGCGGCGTCCACCGACAGATGGTCAAGGACAGCATCCACAATCGTTGCGATGTCGCTCACTTTGCGTCCAGGCTGAGGGGTCGAGCCCCCATAGCCTTGCCGATCAAACGTAACGAGGCGGCAGAAGACCGCACCGGTGGCCACGTAGTTCACGATATCGCGTAACCCCGTGCTGGGGGTGCCATGGATGCCAACGACAAGCGGAACGTCGGGCGGCCGAACCTCGTAGGCGCGGACGGTCCTGCCGTGCGGCATTGGAATCTCGAAGACGCGAGGAGTCAGGTACTTGTCAATGGAGGATTGCTCCTCTGTCGCTCCGGAAGATGAGGTCGCAAGCGGATTCGCCCGGGAGGATGCATCAGCGTGAAGTTATTGGTTCAAGATTATGTCTCCTCATAACATGGAATAGAGTTGCCCAGCTTGTCCGCTGCCGCACCAGAGATGATTTGCCGCCACCGGCGATGGCGTTCTTCTAAGTTTTCTAGCCGATCATAATTCTCTCGAGAGCCGGCACCGCTGGGTTGCCTCGATAAAGCTGGACCAAATCTGAGAAGCACCGGCCTATCCTTCACTCCGCCAGCCAGCACGCGGACATGTGTTGCGGCCCCACTTCGATGGCCGGCGGCTCCTCCTCCTTGCAGCGGTCGAAGGCCAGTGGGCAACGCGGATGGAAACGACACCCCTTTGGCACGCGCGCCGCGCTTGGGACCTCGCCTTGCAGGGCCGGCAACTCGGCGCGGCCTGCATTGCCGCCAATCTGCGGGGTGGCATTACGCAAGGCGAGGGTATACGGATGGCGGGGGTTGAATGTGATCTCGTCGGCGCTACCGATCTCGACCAATTTTCCAAGATATAAGACGGCAATCCTGTCGGCGATCAACCAGGCGAGCGGCAGGTCGTGGGTGATGAACAGCAGCGCCATGTTGTGCTTGTCGCGCAGTTCAACCAGGACCTGAAGAATCTGTGCACGTATCGAGACATCGAGCATCGACACAGGTTCGTCGGCAACGATGAGATCCGGCCTGACAGCAAGCGCTCCGGCGATCACGACGCGCTGGCGCTGCCCTCCAGATAACTCGTGTGGGAAGCGGGCGAAGAAGTCACCGGGAGGATTGAGGCCGGCCGCCGCAAGTGCTTCGCTGACCCGCTCCGTGAGTTGCGTGGCGTTGTCGACCAGCCGTAGTGACCGGAGCGGCTCTGCCACAATATCGAACACAGTATGTCGCGGATTGAGCGCCTGATAAGCGTCCTGGAAGATCATCTGCACGCGATGGCGGTAAGCACGCAGGGCCGAGGCGCCTCGCTCCGAGGTCATGTCGTGGGCCTCGAACAGCAACCTGCCGCCTGTTGGCTGGGCAAGTTTGGTGATGACGCGGCCCACCGTCGTCTTGCCGCTGCCAGATTCCCCGACCAGGGCGACGATCTCACCCCGTCGGATGTTGAGGTCGATTCCGTCCACTGCGCGCACGGCGCCGGCAGGTCGACCCAGGACACGGTCGAACAGCCCGCCCTGGATAGGAAAATGGACCTGCAGGCTCTCGAGACGCAGGATATCGGCGGTGTCAGGCATGAGCTGCGACCTTCTCTTCTCGCGTCAAGGACCGGTGAAGGTGACAGGCGACGCGTCCCCGCCCGAACTTATCGAGGCTTGGGATTTCGGTCGTGCAAATCCCCATGGCTGACGGGCAACGTGGATGGAAGGCGCAGCCTGACGGCCGGTTCATCAAGTTGGGGGGATCGCCGGGGATGGGCCGAATGATCCGTTTGCCGCTCGCCGGGTTCGGGATCGATTCGATCAGCAGGCGGGTGTAGGGATGTTTGGGCTGGGCGAAGATCTCGGCGACAGTGCCATCCTCGACGATCCGACCCGAGTACATGATCATGACGCGATCACAACACTCAGCCACCACAGAAAGGTCGTGGGTGATCAAAATGAGGGCAAGGTTAAGCCTCGATCGCAACTCCCCCAGCAGCTTCAGGATCTGAGCTTGAGTGATGACGTCCAGCGCCGTGGTGGGCTCATCGCCGATGACAATCGAGGGGCGACATGCGAGCGCCATGGCAATCATCACCCGTTGGCGCATACCGCCCGACAACTCGTGCGGATAGGCAGTGCCGCGATCCGCCGGAATACCGACGAGCTCCAGCAGCTCTCTTGCCCGGGCGGTCGCCTCGCCGCGCGGCATCCCAAGCTTCAGCATACACGGCTCGGCGATCTGTTTGATGATGCGGTGTACCGGGTTGAGCGCATTCATCGCACCCTGGAAGACAACGGACGTTTCGCTCCAGCGATGTGGCCGCATCGCCGCATCGTCATCGATCGGCAGTCGGTTACCACGATAACGTACCTCTCCCTCGCTTACGCGCGCGTTGGGTGATAGCAGACCCGCAATCGCCATGGCGGTCGTGGTCTTACCGCTGCCGGATTCTCCGACGAGGCCAACGGCCTCTCCGGCCCGGAGCGCGAAGCTCACGCCGTCGATGGCACGCGATGAAACGCCCTTGAGCCCATAATCGACAGAGAGCCCGTCAACCTCCAGAAGCGGAGCTTTCTCCTGGGAGGAGTTTGTCATGGGATAACCCTCCGCCGTGGATTGAACGTGTCGTCGAGGGCATTGCCAATCAGGACGAAGCTAAGGGAAACCGTGACTACGCACAGTCCGGGGGCGCCAAGGTACCACCAGGCTCCAGCACTCGCGGCACCGGCGCGCTGGGCGAGCGAAAGCAAAGTACCCCATGAAGGCTGCAACGGATCGCCAAGCCCGAGAAACGAGAGCGACGTCTCGACATAGATTGCGCCGGCGACGACCAGGGCACCATTGGCCGCGATTTGCGGCACGAGATTAGGCAGGATGTGCCGCACCATGATGCTGAAATTACTGGTACCCACAACGCGCGCACGATCAATGAATGTTCGCTCCTTAAGCGACAGTGTCTGACTGCGAACGATACGTGCAACGAATGCCCAGCTTGTCATGCCGATAACGACAAGGATCACGAAAAGAGAAGGACGGAAGCCGAGAATGTCTCCGCCGCGCCCCATCACCTCGAGAACCACGGGTGTGATGACCAGCGCCAGCACGAAGGACGGCATGACAAAAAAGAAGTCCGTCAAGCGCATCAGCCAGACGTCAACCCTGCCACCATAGTAGCCAGCCGTCATACCGATCGTAGTCCCAACGACGAGGCTGATCACAGTCGCCAGCAGCGCGATGGTGAGCGAGATCCGGGCACCATGGACGACCAGATTGAGCACGTCCCGCCCGACTTCGTCCGTGCCGAGCAGATGCTCGCCTGATGGGGGCACGAGGAAATCGCCGGATGCATTGATCGCGGTCTGGAGCGGTCCCACCAGAATATTGGGGACCGCTGCCACAATTAGAAAGCATGCCAGACATCCGAGGCCCACTTGAGTGCCGCCATAGCCAAGAAATTGGCGCAGAAAGGCCTTGATAGCACGCGCCCGGATACGTGAGGGAGATTGAACAATACCGTCGCTCATTACCGGACTCTTGGATCGAGGAGGCCGTAAGCAAGATCGGCTAAGAGGTTCGCGAGAACAATCGAGGCACCGAGCAACAGGAATACTCCTTGAAGGACTGGATAGTCCCGTGCATTGAGCGCCTCCACCGTGAGGCCGCCGATACCCGGCCAGGCGAAGACAGCTTCAACGGTGATAGCACCGGCAACCACGTAACCGAGGTTGAGAGTAATCAAAGTTACGACCGGCAGCATTGCATTACGGAATGCATGACGCATCAGCATCTGACCGTTGGAGAGTCCCTTGGCCCGTGCGGTTACCATGTAGTCCTCGGTGACAACGTCGCTCATCGCAGCACGAGCGACCACGACGTATTGGCCGATGAGTCCAACGGCCACCGCGGTGACCGGAAGCGCGAGATGCCTCAGGTAATCGAGCAATGAATCAAGGGACCCCGTGCTCGCGCCGGGAGAGTATGCACCGTAGCCCGGAAACCAGCCTAGTGACGTACTGAAAATCACCACCAGGAGCATCCCAAGCCAGAAAGACGGCGTAGAATAAAGCGCAAGAGAGGCGCTAGTGGCGATATAGTCGACGGCTCCCCCCCTGCGCCAACCCGCATATAGGCCAAGCATAACCCCGCATAGGATGGCGATCAATTGGGCTAAACCGACCAGGGCGATGGTGGCCGGCAAGCGCTTCAAGATTAGGTCAGCGACATGCCTGCCCCTGAACTTGAAGCTGTAGCCAAGATCGCCACGGAGAGTTGCCGATAAATAGTCGACCACCTGGTCCGGGAACAGCGGTCGGTCGAGGCCCCAGTTCTGACGCTGCGCCTCGATCTGCTCAGCTGTCACGCTGATGCGCGCCCCGCCGAGCAGAAGCGATGCAGGGTCTCCTGGAATGACCCTGAACAGGATGAAGTTCAGGGTCGCCACCATCAGAAGCGTCATGGCCGCCCTGATTAGGATGCTCCCGAAGCGTCGACTCGTCCGGCCTTTGTCTACCGCGCTAGCCATCAAACCGACTTTAGACGATCAAACGGGAAATAGCCCCACATCGACACCGCATCCTCCGTTCCCCAACCCTCGAAACAATCCTTGCGATGGGCGTCGAGCAACAAGGGATAGCACAGCATGATATAGGGTGCTTCGACGTAGATCAGCCGGACCGCCTGATCAACGAGTTCCTTGCTTCTCTGAAGATCCACCGTTCCATCGGCCTCCGACAGGAGCTCGTCGAATTTGTTATTTTTCCAGTAAGATCTGTTGCTAATGCCGATGTTTTTGCTGCTACCCAAGCTGAGGATGGCGTGAGGTGTGGGTGAATCCCAACCCTGGGCGACAAGTAAATCCCATGCTCCGCCGCCCTGTGCCGGGGTTTTAGTGCGGGCACTGAGCGCTCCGGCGTCCAGCTGCGTCACGGATACAGGAATGCCGATTTGCGCCAGCCAAGCAGCAATAAGCTGCACGGCCGCGATCGGCATCTCAAGGGTGCCTGAAAGTGTTCCGGTGATCAGCTCGAGTTGGAAACTCTTTCCCTCCTTGTCCTCCCGAATCCCGTCGCCATTCGTGTCCCGATAGCCTGCGGCATCGAGCCGGCGGCCGGCCTCGGCGAGATCGAAGTTACGCCTGATGTCCTTCAGCTCGGAGTAATAATCGGCCGCCGCCGGCATGGCCAGTCCAACGCCTGGGTCGGCATGGCCGCGGAAGGCTCGATCAACGATCGCCTTCTGGTCGATAGCATAGCCAATTGCATCGCGAAACGCCGAATCCTGCAGGGCCTTAGTACTGCCTGCCCCGTCTGTGGCCAAGGTATTGAATGCCAAATAGTTCCGTTGCTCGATTCGCTGTTGACCGACTACTATATTGCTGTCCTTCGAAAGCTCGCCCCACTGAGCAACGGTTAGATTGAGGCCGTAATCAAGATTCCCGCTCTTTAGACCTTGGGCGATCGGGTCGGCCGTGCTGAAGGTGTTAAGGATCATACCTTCTGTTGCCGGCTTTCCCGTGCGATAATACTCGTTGGGCGTGAAGCGGACAAATTGGCCCTGCTGAAATTCCGCGACGATCATCGGGCCGGTCCCCACGAGAGGCGGGTCATTGCGGAAAGCGCTTCGTGCATCCGCGAAGCCGATGTCCTTCCAGATGTGCTCGGGGACAATTAAGATCCAATTGTCGACGGGCCAGCGCGAAGGTTTCTTGGTGACAATCTGCAAGGTCTCGTCGTCAAGGGCCGTTATGGACGAAACATTGTCTAGGCCGTCGGTGCTATTTTGGCCGGTGTTCAGCTCGTCCGGTTTGCCTATTGAGTCGCGCAAATAGTTATATGTAAACGCGGCGTCTCTGGCAGTTGCGGGTTGACCATCCGACCACTTCATGTTTGGCCAAATTTTGAAAGTCCAGGTGAGCTTGTCATCGGCAACCGACCACTGCTTGGCAAACCCTTTCCGGTCAGAGTGTCGCTGAGCGTCGACACCGACCAGAGTGTCATAGGTGAAGAATGTTGGCCATGCCGAAGACCACGTGGCGAAGGGGTTCAGCGAGTCGGGCGCGAAGAGCGCAGCGATGCGCACGATGTGATCGCCGCACGACGAGGCGATCGCCTTTGAGTGTACGACCCACGGTGCAGCCGATCCCAAAAGCATAGCTTTCACGACCGCACGGCGGTTAAGTGGCCATTTGTACATTGTGTTCTCCCATCAATCTAATTTCCGGTCTGGCGCATTCGGAATTGGCCCGTGGCGCAATGCGTGCGTTGGCTAGTCCAAGAAGCGACCGTCCCCCAACCTTTATTAGGCTTACATTGGTATTTGCGGTCTTGATCCACGCAAGTATAGAATTTATATCGCACCTATCTTGATTCCAGATAGCTGTCTGATCACCTGTATCCCTTCACCCAGGAGGAGCGGACGTGAAGCTAACCTGCCTCGACGTGCGTCTGGTTTGAGTCTGTAAACAGCCGCTTCCTGGACGTGCTCAGCAATGGACTTGCCAGCCCGGGCCGAGTGCTTGCGGGGTGCTCGCACTTGATCCCTTTCGCCGCCACGCGGACATCCTGGAAGCCTCCTAACCGCCGGCTGCCTTGGTTATCAACTTCCAAAGCATCACGGCAATTGACGGGGAAAATGCGCGCAAGTCTCGAGGACCTGGGATACGGGTGGATACCGAAATTGCCTTGCTGCGTGCAGCGATGGCACAGGGGTTCGGCGCGCTCCGGGAACATCACTGGGGCCAGAGGCGCTAAATCCTGGGCCTTTGCGGCGTCGAGGTTACGCACTGTAAAGGCAGTGGTGCTTCTGCCGTGCGGATACTCGCCGTACTGTCGGCGATCAACTCAATCTCCTGCCCACCGAGAGTGAGGAAAATCAATTCCATATCGCGGAGCATCCGGTGCTCTCGCAAATCCATTCCGATGATCTCTATGTAGAACTTGATCGAGCGGTCCGCGTTCTTTGACGCGCAAACTGAATGTTCGAACTTGTGCGGACTATCTCAGCCTTTCACATCATAGCTACGCCTGCGCCGGGGGCGAAAAAAGCCACCTGAGTAGGGATTTTTGGGTGATATCTAGCAGGCTCTCGGAACAACTACCTCCTGCTAAAAGAAAAATGGGCCTCGAAGCGAGCATATCGGCTGTGATCGAGGAGGACCGTTGGGAAGATTCAAACGGTCGTCGCAACAATGGATTGCGCCCCCTGCAGGAGCGCACGCGCCTCAGGGGGAGTTTTCCAAGTCCAATTTTTTCGCTACTGCGTTGAGGGCGATGACAACGGTGGCGATCTCCTTGGCGCTGTGGCCAGTTCCGGCTGTTCCTGCACGCCGGCGCCTACTGCCTGATGTGCGGGCCCGCGGGCCGCGATGCCGAAACGCTCGAACCTTGCAGTCGCCCCATTCGACACGCTGCGATAACGCCGTAAATTCCAGCCTTTCATCACGACGGATGACGGACGCAACGGCAACTAGATTTAGACTAGATCGTCGCTTTTGGCCGCCGAAGTTCACCGTTGTGCATCAAGAGCGGGCGAGTTCCCCGGGTTCGTGTCGCTTTGGGCCAGCCACGCGAATATGTGGGGCATGAGTTGCTCAAAGTTGTGCCCTACGTTGGGAAACAATTCCAAACTCGCGTTGGGGATCTGCGTCTGCAACCACTGGGAATGGCACGGAGGGACCATGATGTCAGAAAGCCCATGAAATATCCGAACAGGTACCGCAATCGATCCAAGTTCGAAGCCCCATGGTGAAGCGAATGAGTGAAAATCATCAACATACGCATCTTCCACCGAAAACCTGTGTTCAGGCAAGCCAAGCTGCCTTTCAATCTTGTTCCTGACTGGAGCCAGTATTTCGTTCACAAAGCGCTTTATACGACGGTCATTGTCGGAATATATACCTGCCTCGATGTCAGGCTCCTCCTCGTTGGCTAGAACACGCCTGTAAAAGTCGCGGGAGGCGTCTAGACTTGCCCGAGCCATCACAATTTCTTCCCGCATCAGGGGAACTTGACCATGACCGTAGTCAAATCCGGGACCGAAGCTTGGGCCGATTCCAGCAAGCGAGGCGGCTCGCGAGATGCGATCCGGCAACAGCGCCGCGGTGGCGAGCGAGTGAGGCCCCCCGCCAGAAGCCCCGTAAACTGCTGCAACGTCAACGGAACGATGGTCAAGCACGGCCTCGACGATATCTGCAATATCCCTTACTTTGCGCCCGGGCGCTGGTGTCGACCCGCCGTAGCCTTGGCGGTCCACGGCGATCAGGCGACAGAAAATAGGGCCGGTGGCGACGTAATTCACGACTCCATCCAACCCGCTTCCGGGCGTACCGTGGAGCCTCACGACAACGGGAACGTTCGGCGGGCCAACTTCGTATGCGCGGACGGACCTACCTCCGGCGACTTGAACGTCAAAGACGCGTGGCGTCAAGTATTCGCGATCTACTGATAATACATCAGTCTTAGCGCTTGGAATCATTGCGACAACCTAATCCTGGTGGCTTCATTTTATCTAAGCAAACTATCTACAGAGTGATCACCACACCTGTGACCGAGCCGCGGCAGGCAAGGACCGCTTCTTCGCCGGGCGGTTTTTCAAGGGCGATCAATCTTTCCAACTTTGTTCGAAATCGGTCAAATACAGTTTCGAGATTTGAGCGATCTTTATTTTAGATGACTGAGGACAATAAGGCTTGCATTTACAATTTAACTACCTGCGTACCGTGACGTGACGGCTACCATCGAGCGATGTGTATCGCTACTGTCCATGGCAACTTGCTCTGTGGACGCTACGGGTCAAAATGTTCTAGAGCACGTCCTGTGATCGGTGAATCGATTGTGATGTGACGGCTGCGTTTTGTACTGATTCAACATCCGCCTCGGGGGAGGTGACGGTGGGAAGAGCATTGAGCGAGGAGCTTCGGTCGCGGGTCTTGAAGGCTTCGGACGAGGGCATGTCCGCGCGGCAAGCGGCGGCGCGGTTCGGCGTGGGAGTGTCCAGCGCGATCCGCTGGATTGCGCGGGCTAAGATCGGTGAACTGGCGCCATGCCCGCAGGGCCGCCGCCGCGCCTCCATGCGCATGAAGCCTTCATCGTCGGGCTGATCGATTGAGCCCAAGGACATCACGCTGAACGAGATGGTGGAGCGGCTCGTCGCCGAGCAGTTGGTGCGGATCAGCCGCAGCGCCTTGAGCGTCTGGCTTCGCGGCCACGGCTGGACATTCAAAAGTCCGCGCACGCACTGGAGCAGGATCGCCCCGACGTCCTGAAGCGGCGCCGGGACTGGTTCGACGGCCAGCTCGATCTCGATCCGGCGAAGCTCGTGTTCATCGATGAGACCGGCCTCTCCACAAAGATGGCCCGCCTGCGTGGAAGAGCGCCGCGCGGCGAGCGCTGCCGGGCCGGCGTGCCGCATGGCCATGTGTGGACCACGACCTTCACCGGAGCGCTGCGGCTGACGGGCATGACTGCGCCCTTCGTCTACGACGGCGCCATGAACGGCAACGTGTTCCTGGCCTATGTCGAGCAGGTGCTGGTCCCTACATTGTCGGAGGGCGACGTAGTCGTCATGGACAACCTGCCCGCCCACAAGGCCGCCGGCGTGCGCGACGCGATTGAGGCGGCAGGCGCGAGCCCGCTCTACTGCCGCCCTACAGGTCCTGACTTCAATCCGATTGAGAACGCCTTCGCCAAACTCAAGGCGCTGCTGCGAGCAAAGGCCGAGAACCCATTAAGGCTCTGCGGGACGCGGTCGGCGCGGTCGTCGACCTCTTCACCCCAGCAGAATGTGCCAACTACTTCAAAGCCGCAGGATATGAACCGGATTAAACAGGACGTGCTCTAATACTACAGTTGCGGATCATTTGATTTTCTGATTCACTTCGGCAGGTTATGGAGGGTACCATGTCTGTCGCTTCGTGGTCAGGGTCGTTGTTGGCTTGGGAGCAGGAGCTCACAGCGCTGAAGGCACGGGTTGGGCGGGTGCTTCCTCGTCGTGAGTTGCGGGAGACGGGCGCAGATTTCCTTGACGGCCTTCTTTCCGGCATTGAGCGCAAGACAG
>NZ_JAMYSW010000026.1:0-50142 GCF_040322135.1 Mesorhizobium sp. M0189 | reverse complement strand
GAATCGGTGATTGCAACGTCACCACCGTGCCATGGCCGCTCGCCCTTCAGAGCAAGCGCCGTTCTCTCTCCAAAACTTTTTGCAGAACCTTCAGGACACTATCTGCCAATTCCTAGGCCGTGAACTCATAAATTGGGGAGACCGGGATCGGTGGGAAACGGACGCTCCGGACTTTCTGTACTGAGCGGCTTGGATAGGCGCCATGGTCGCCATGGTCGCCGAGGTCTGACGATCCTTATTTCAACCGCACTCAGTCGCGGTAGCGCAGCGTTTCCAGCACGAGTGCGAAAGGCGGCGAGAGTTGGCGCCGGCTTGGATAATACAGGTGATATCCCGGCCGGAGGGGGCACCAGTCCTCAAGAACACGCACTAGGCGACCCTCTTCAAGTGGGTAGGTCACCAGATCATCAGGCAGATAGGCGAGCCCGAATCCCTCAAGGCTGGCCTGACAGATCATCGCGAGGGTGTTGAACGCGGCGTGTCCTTGAACGCGCACCTTCAACTCCCGCCCCTCCTTGCGAAACTCCCACGGTGCACAGCCGCCTGTGGGCAGTCGCAGGGGTATGCACGCATGATCGGCAAGGTCTTCAGGCGTGACCGGACGGGAGCGGCTTGCGAAGTATGAAGGCGCTACCACAACCGCCATGCGGAAGTCTGGCCCAACGCGCGCCGAGATCATGTCCTTGTCCACCTGTTCGCCAAGCCGTACACCCGCATCGAAGCGATCGGCCGCAATGTCTGCCAAGCCGTAGTCGTGGATAATCTCGACCCTGATGTCGGGATAGTCGCGCATGAGCCCGACCATGGCGGGCCAGATGATGGTCTCGCCGGCATGCTCCACCGTGGTGATCCGGACTGTGCCGGCCGGCTTGTCGCGCAGGGCGCTGAGGGCGGCAATCTCGCTTGCGATCTCATCTAACTTGGGAGCGATGCTTCGAAACAGGCGATCCCCCGCTTCGGTTAGCGAGACGCTGCGGGTCGTGCGGGTCAGCAGCCTAACGCCGAGGCGCTCTTCCATCGTCCGGATCGAATAGCTCAGAGCCGACTGCGACACGCCGAGCATGGCGGCCGCCTTGGTGAAGCTGCGCTCGCGGGCGACGGCGATGAAGGTCAGGAAGTCATCCAGGCTGTCGCGACGCATTCATCAATCCCCCTTCTAAGCTCATGCAAATTATACCATCTAATTGCATGCCGCTAAAGGAGCTAACTTCCTGACATCAAGGCCAGACGGTCAACCGGAGCAACTCTCCGCGCAATGCCTACCGTCCAACTGGCCCACTGAAGGAGAACAAAATGAAGAAGGTAATCGTGGGCGCGCTCACCGCTCTCACCATGATCGTGAGCCCGGCCGCCTTTGCTCAGGAAGCGACGGGCGCCGTCCCCCGCGCCTACATGATCGGCAGCTATGACATCAAGGATCAGGCGGTGTTTCAGCAGTACATCGAAGCCGCCTCGCCGCTCGTCACCAAGTATGGCGGCCGCGTGATCGTCTACAATCCCAATGTCACTGCCATCGAAGGAAGCTCGAGATCGGTGATCGCCATCGCCGAGTTCCCGAGCCTTGCTGACGCCCAGCGCTACTACAACTCGCCTGAATACACGGCGGCCCGGCAGTTTTTTACCAAGTCGACCGAAGGATTTCGCATCATCACCGAAGGTGCCGGCCTTCCGCAGTGACGCAGTCCGCTGGCGGATGGACACCAGCATGGGGATCAGTCCCTGCTGGCCATCGCGTCCGAATTCGAGGCCGAGCTGCGGCCTAGAGAACAGGAGCCCAATATGGGTGTTTGGTTCATCACCGGCGCAGGCCGGGGCCTCGGTCTGGATATCGCCAAGGCCGCATTGGCGGCGGGCCACAAGGTGGTGGCAACCGGCCGCAACACGGAAAAGGTCGCAAGGGCCGTCGGAAAGTCCGAGAACCTCCTTATCGTCAAGCTGGACGTGACGAGCGCGGCCGACGCCGAAGCCGCTGCCCAGGCAACGCTTGACCGGTTTGGCCGCATCGACGTGCTGGTCAACAATGCGGCGAGTTTCTTTGCCGGGTACTTCGAAGAGTTGACCGCCGAACAGATGCAACTGCAGCTCAGCACCAGCCTCGTCGGTCCCATGAAGGTGACGCGGGCCTTTCTGCCAGCGATGCGCAACCAGCGGTCCGGCAGGGTCATTTCGATCTCCTCGACGGCCGGGCTGATGGGTTTCGAGTTCTGCTCGGCCTATTCAGCCTCGAAGTTCGGCCTCGACGGCTGGATGGAGGCGCTGCAGACCGAAGTCGTGCCGTTCGGCATCGAGACGATGATCGTGAACCCCGGCTTCTTCCGCACCGAGCTTCTCACGGAAGAGTCGACCAACTATGCCGCGCCTTCCGTCGAGGACTACCATGAGCGGCGGACGGCGCAGATCGCTTTCTGGCGTTCTCAAAACGGCAAGCAAGGGGGTGACCCCGCCAAGCTTGCGCGCGCCCTGATCACGCTCGCGGCTGGGGACGTGCTGCCCCACCGTTTCCTTGCCGGTGCCGATGCCATTGCCACGGCAGAGCAGAAGATTGCCATTCTGCAGCAGCAGATCGATACCTATCGCGAGCTGTCGAGTTCCCTCGCCATCGACGACAACGGCCGCAACTAACGACCCCTGCGGAACATCCGGACTTGCGGTGCTGGTGGCTGAACACCACTGGCACTGCAATTCCGAGGTGAAGACTTCGTGGCTGCGGCACTCCCAAAATGGCCACCTGTGAATTGATCAAATACGTCCGCAAAGAGGTCGATTGTCGACTGGCGGCTTTCCTATTGCAGCGGAATCTGATTCCAGACTCTGCATGAGCCGATATGACCTGACCGACTTCGAATGGCACGTGATCGAAGAGGAACGGACAGAAGATATCCATGCTCTTCGTCAGCACGCCCGACGAGGCAGCCGCCGCTGCCGCGGCAGGCATTCACATGCTCTCCATCGAGGGCCGATACTTTGACCAGGAAATGCGACAGGCAGCCGGCGACTGTTTCGTTCAGGTCGGTCTGCCTTACGGCGGCTGGGGCAGCTTTGCTGGCCGTCCGCTCGCTACGGCAGAGGACTATCTGCGTGCGGCTTTCCACTTTGCTGGCATTGGCGGCGACGCCTTCTACTGCTCCGCGTCCTACGACATCCAGAAGGCGCTCTGCGACAACCACCTCCCTGTCGTCGGGCATATCGGCCTGATCCCTTCGTACATCACCTGGACGGGTTGGCGCGCAGTCGGAAAGAGCGCGGAAGAAGCGATACGCCTCTGGCGGCACACCCAGAAACTCGAGGAGATCGGTGTCTTCGGGGCGGAACTGGAAGTCGTGCCCGACCGGGTGGCGAAATTCCTGACCGAAAACTCGTCACTGGTCATGCTTGGCATGGGCGCCGGCGAGCATGCAGATGCGCAATACCTCTTCACAGAGGATGTCTGCGGCTATGGCAAGAACCATAAGCCTCGGCACGGAAAGGTTTACCGGAACCTCGGCCCTGAGCTGCAGAAGATCCAAGACGAGCGCGTGGCGGCGTTCAGGGAATACAAAGCCGACGTCGATTCCGGGCGGTACCCCGGTTACGAGCACACAGTTCCGATTGGGGACGCTGACTTCGATAGCTTCATGCGAGCAGCCAAAGGGTGACAACCATGCGTGCGGGGCTATCCGATTGCTCAGGAGCGGGTGTCAGGCAAGTCGAAGTCCGCAACACGAAGGCGCCAACGCTTGCTGAACTCAAAATGCTGATTGCCAAGAGGGAGCTGATCCTTCCGGCGAAGTTGGAAACTCTCGCTCGCGTGATGTTTGCAGAGCCAGACTGCGTTGCCTTCGAAAATTCCGCCTCGATCGCTCGCCGGTGCAACGTGTCAACGACAACCTTATCTCGCCTCGCTCCGCGCCTTGGCTTCAGGTCTTTTAAAGAAATGCAGAACTGCTTCCGAAATCACATCCTTGATCGAAAGGCCCAGCGCAAGCCGAGCTGATAACTCGGCTACATCGATCACTCAGAAGTCAGACCCGCGCCTTGAGCAAGCCCGCGGCCCAAAGTTCAGCTTTCTAGCCCGGCGTACCCAGAAGCTGACTTTCCGCTTAGGCCCAATTTCAGTGATCCCGATTAGAGGCCAGTGGGGCCGTTCTTGAGAGCAATATATCGTTTCGGCGAGCGGCGATTGCCGATATCTCCGTCGCTCAGCAGGTTCGTCAAAGGGTGCAGTGGCGCGAAATCGACGCTGCATTGTGGGGCAGGGAAGGGGCATGTCTTGCCCCAATCAATGCCGTTGCGCGATAATTGGCATTCTGCTCACTACCACCCGTCACACCGCGATAGAGTCGGTGGCAGGGGAAACTCGTAAGCCACTGACTTTGGAGAGAATTTGGATCGAGGCGTAGAACATTGTGATCCAGCATGCCGTGGGGTGTCGAGCGGGATTGTTATGAGCCACCCGCGCCACTCCATATCTATCTGATAGTTAACGTGAAAATTGGGATAGCGAAGTTAGTGAGGGCGGTTTCTGGGGTGCGTAGGGAGCTCTATTCGACGAGGTTCACGATTGCTCATGTTCCTTCCCGTTGAGTCGATTTGTCGCGCGGCACTTAACAGTTTGCTGATTTGCCCATTGGTTTAGGTCGGCCACGGGATAGACGATGGACTTTCCAATCTTCACGAACGCTGGCCCGACGCGCATTGCTCGCCAGTTGGCCAATGTCCCGGTCGAGATAGCGCCGCGAAAACGTTCGCTCACTTCCTCCGGTGTCAGATAAAGTGGTTCCGTCATCTTCTACCTCAAACCAAGTCTCGGTTGGGATGATCGGGTCCGCGAATGATGAACGGAGACGACCTCCTACGCTCGGGGTCGACAAGGCAATCTTCATTGAGAACATCAGTCGATACCGGGGCGTCACGCATCTCTACGGCGACTTCGCGCAAGACTAAAAGGGGGTTCTGACCACGGTAGGACCATCTCGGGCTGCCGGCTAGAAAAAGGCCGGAAGGAAGCGCGATCATTAGTCTGATGCTCCGGGCAGGATCAACCAGCAGGGCCCTCCGAAGGCAGAGGTCACAGGTTCGAATCCTGTCGGGTGCGCCAAGGTTTTCAATCACTTACGTCCTTTTCACGGGCTGACCTCTGGGCCGTCCCACACTGCCTTCCCACATAAACGGCTTTTGGCAAGTTGGAAACGTCAGGGGCGTGGCTCCGGCGAGCGAAGATCGGCACCTGCGGGGAACGGGAACCAAAGAGGTGACGGTTCGTTCACTTGTTTCGGTTATTTCGGATATTGCGATTGTTGATTCGCGGTGCTATATCCGTTGAACACAGGGAAGACGACCATGACAACGCTGCTCGAACGACCGATATTGCCTTCGGCCGACGACGCCGAATTGGCTGCGCAGGCCAGCCGCCACCTTTCTAGAGCCAAACACGAGGGCGCTGAATTGCGCGTTCAAGTGGATGGAGGAGAGATGCTGCGCCTTCCTAAGGCAGTGAATGATCTTCTCTATCATTTGCTGACCGAAATGGCGCAGGGTAACGCCGTTACCCTGTTCCCAATCCATGCCGAACTGACGACACAGGAAGCCGCTGACTATCTGAACGTGTCACGTCCTTATCTTGTTCGACTTCTCGAGGAGGGCAAGGTGAAGTTCCACATGGTAGGAACTCATCGTCGAGTTAAGTTCCGTGATTTAGATGCGTTCCGCAAGTCAACTGAGGAAGAGCGTCAGCGTGTAATGGACGAACTAGCTGCCCAAGCGCAAGACTTGGGGATGGGCTATTAGGAAGTCCAGTTACACCGTCATTCTTGACGCCTGCGCACTGTACCCAGCCCCGCTGCGAGACTTCCTCATGGAGCTCGCAGCGGGAGGGCTGTTCCGTGCGAAATGGACCGAGCGCATTCATGACGAATGGATTCGTAACGTCCTTAATGACCGCAAGGACCTTAAGCCAGAGCAGTTGTTGCGGACGAAGCAGCTGATGAATCAGGCTGTACCTGACTGCTCGGTCGAAGGCTACGAGGATCTGATCGAAGGCCTGAAGCTCCCAGACGGTGATGACAGACATGTTCTTGCAGCCGCCATCCACACGGCTTGCGACGCCATCATCACTTTCAATCTAAAAGACTTTCCGCGAGACTACCTAGCGAAGTTCCAGCTAGAGCTCCTGCATCCGGACGAATTTCTGTTCCATCAGTTCGGGCTGAATACAGCTGCGGTCGTTGTGGCGGCGCAACGCTGTCGCGCGCGCTTGAAAAACCCTCCTAGGACGGCAGAGGAATACCTCGACACCCTCGAACGGCAAGGGCTCACCAAAACCGTGGCCGAACTCCGACACTACGCCGCCGTCATTTAGTCGCAGCCGTTCGCACTCGGCACATTAACACAGCGTCTCGCATGCCACGCCGTCGCTATCGCGGTCCAACTTTCCACCCCAGGGAGCAGTTGCTAAGATACCATTGGGCCTCGTCGCACGAACTGATCTGCTTGCACGTTCGCCGCGGCTCGCATGAGTAACCGTTCTGCGCGACCAACTTGCGGCTGACGAGGCCAAGCGGCTGGCTGGGCGTCGCCCTATCGGCGTGCGCCGCCCGCCACTCCCAGGGCGCCTGAAACGTTCCGACCCACAGACCGACCTTCGCCGCCTTTGCCTTTGCTTGCTGCTCCGCGTACGCGCCGTGGCTGTAGCGCGGCCAATCCAGCGCCTGGCCGTTCTCGACCATCCATGAGGCGACACTGGAGCCGTCCGCCCGCCAGCAATCCCCGACAAAGCGGCCGTAGCGGTCCCAAGTGACGAAACTGCATTGCACCGGCCTCGAGGCGGCCAGGAACGTGTCCAGCGCGTTAGCGGCCCGTCGCCCGCAGGAATACTCAGAACCGTTCGCGTCGTTGCAGTACTGCCGGCTCTCGGGCGCATCGATGCCGTTGAAGCGGATGCGCTGGCCGTGGATCTCGATCGTATCGCCATCGATGACAGACGCGACACCGGCGATCGGCGCCGGCTTTGATCCGATCCAGTTTGATACGTTGAGCTCGGGCACAGGATCGCTATGCTGCATGACGAACTGCGTCACGTAGGCTGCCATCGCCGCCAAGGCCACGAACACGAGCCGCTTCGGAACGCCAGCCAGTTGGCGCACGCGCCCCGGCTTACGCCACTGGTCGGTTCGACCATTATAGCGAGACTTGCCCAACCCCTGTCTCCTCTTGAGGGGCAGAGTGCTTCTAATTGACGGCCAAGTCTAGAGCCGACGGCGGTCGGGTTCTTGGCCGGCGCACCGCACTGACCCAGGAACGCCACCGCTTCTCTGATCGTTGACTGCTTTTATTGAGCCGCGGTCATGCCATCTACCTCGATCCGCAAAACGGAATATGATCCCGGCAGCAAAACCCTCTCGGTGTGGTTCGTGGCCAGCGGAAAAGGGTACGTATTCGAGGACGTCCCACCGGAAACTTACGCCGCGTTCCGAGCTGCATTCGCCAAGGGCCGCTACTTCAACGACCATATCCGCAATCACTTCCGTTACCGAGATCGGTATGGCATCCGATCTGCCCGCGTCTCCTCCCTCCAGAGACGCGGGCTTTGAGGTTCGCGGAACCGAAACGTTCAAAGTTTATTGAATCGGGTTGGTGTGGCGTGGAGTTTGTATGAACGGGGCGAGGCTGGCGTTTATCCGTCCGATGGAGCCCAAGCTGGTCGCAAAGCCACCCGAGGGTGAACACCGGATTCACGAGATCAAGCTCGATGGCTACCGAACCCAGATCATCTTAAACAGCCCTGACGATATTCGCGCCTTCAGCAGCAGCGGAGCGGATTGGACGAGGAAATACACCGGCATCATCGAGGCGGCGCGGGATCTCGACGTCAAGAGCGCGATCTTTGAGGGCGAGGCGGTCGTCACGGGCGTGAATGGCCTGCCCGATTTCGACGCACTACAGAAAGCCGTACACAGCGATCGCTACGCCACGATCCTCGGCGCCTTCGACATCATGCATCTTGACGGCCACGATCTGCGCGACGTTGGCTGCAAGGCGCGCCGGGAAATTTTATTTGGCATCATCAAGCCGAACAGCCGCATCCAGTTCAGCGAGGCTCTACCCGGTGATGCCAAGTCGATTTTCTACCTCGCTGACCAGGCTGGCCTTGAAGGGATCGTCTCCAAGCGCGCCGACAGCCCGTATCGGAGTGGCCCGACGTTGAATTGGCTGAAGACCAAGAGCTGGACGGTCGAGGAATTCGAACTGCTCGGCGTCGAGCGCGAGCCGGGCAAGGCGGCGTTCGCCTTGCTCGCGCATCCCGACACCGGAAAGTATGTCGGTTCAGCCTTCATCTCGTTGGGGCGCGACATGAAGGAGCGGCTGTGGAAGCGGGTCAAGGAACATGCCGGCCCACCTCCGGGCGGCATCAAGAAGCGACCGGCGACGCTGTGGGTTGAGCCAGGCGTGAAGCTACGGATCAAGCATCTTCGTGGCGAGCACAGGTATATACGCCACGCTTCGCTGCTTGGCTTCGGCGACGATCCGGAGCGTCCGGGGAGATAAGGGCCCGCCTGCCAAATCCAGCAATGGCCGGCGGGCCCCCATCAGCGCAATGAAGGGACTTTTCTTGCTCCGATTTCTCCTTTCGGAGATGACGCTACCAACTATGAATGGGATGCGGCAGTTCCCGACGCCGCCCGTGCACCGGACCATTGAGCAGTCAGGTCAGACTTGGGTCCCGATGATCGGAGCGACGGTGCTGGGGCGCACCTCAATTGGGGCAGCGGGTCAGTCGCTCGACCGTCTCAATAATCGCCTTTGCCAGCGCCTCGCCCTCATGCACCGGCAGCGGTCCATAGAGCGTTGACCGCCTGCTCGCTCGGCAGCACGCCGGCGGGGCAGGTTAGCTCGATCGCTATGCGAACGAGCTGCAGGCCGGTTCTTTCGCGTGCTTGGCTTTTGCCCGCGAATGCGGGACTGTCCTGATCGTCGGCTTGTTCCAATCGAACCACCTGCTAGTTACTCCGATCTCATCCCGCTTCTTGGAAAACGGGTTCGCACCCGACGTGATGGGGGGTAAGATGCGGTTTTCGGAGGAATTGATGCATTACACACTCCATGCTGCGCCAGGCTCTTGCTCTTTTGCACCTCACATCGTCATGGAGGAGATTGGAAGGCCCTATTCGCTGGCGTTGATGTCGCCAGGCCATCCCGAAGCCAAGACCGACGAATTTCACCGCTTAAACCCGAAAGGGCGAATCCCTGTTCTCATTGCCGACAATTTCACTCTCACTGAAGCGCCGGCAATCTTATTTCACCTGGCCCTGACGAATCCAGACGCGCGGCTCCTGGGAGCGGATGCAGAAAATATCATCCGTTCCATCGAATGGTTTAACTGGCTATCGAGTGCGGTTCACGCGGTCGCCGTCCGAATGATCTGGCGCGCCGACTTTTTCTTACCGGATCAATCGATGTACGAGCCCTTGATTCATAAAGGAAAGGAGCACTTGGCTTCTGCGTTTGCCCTTATAGAATCCAAGTTGACGGACCGAGATTGGGCCGTAGGAGAGTCCTATTCAATTGTTGATCCGTATTTGCTCGTATTCTACAGGTGGGGAAATCGTATGGCCGTTGACATGCGAAATACCTACCCAGCTTGGACCTCTCATGCACGTCGGTTGGAGGAGCGAGCGGCTGTGCAACGAGCCTTAACGCAAGAGGGAATATCCCTCTGGGAGTAGCTGTCGCGTTGCCGAATCCAAAAATTCACAAGACCATCGATCCTACGCGGTCGTGCTTAAATGTCTGGTAGCGTTGTTTAGCGGGAAACCAACGCTACGGCCTCATAAATGTAGTTCTCGTCCATCGTCAGGATACTGGCGCTGCGGTGGCGATCGTCAAGGCCGGCCAGCACGCATCATCGCGCGCGCGATGGCGAGCTGCGCCTCGACTTTGGCGTTTTCCTTCTGCGTCATGTTGTCGGCCGCGATCAGCCGCCGAAGCGACCGCATGATTTCGCCGCGCGTCAAACCTGCTTCGAGCATGCAATCAATGATCGCCTGAAAGCCTGGCTCCATCGCCTCCTGGCAATCGATCTCGCGGTCGGCATATTCGCCCTGTCGTCTCGGCGGCGTGATCATGCTCGCTCCCTAGAGATACGCTTCGCCGTCCGCACCATGTTCAAAACAGAACCAGTGCGACGGCTGTTTGGGCTTGGCGAAGCACCATCCTGCATCCTTGCCACAGTCGGGACGCTCGCACCTATGGTGCTGAATGCCAGGCCGCGTGACGGGCTCTATTGCGCCGGGAAGGCGGATCAGGTCGTCGCTCATCGGTAGTTTCTCGGCTTAGGTTGGTTCGAAAGATTCCATAGCCGGTCTTGACGATCAAGGAAATGTTCCTTTTCTGTTCTCATGGCGCACGATCCGATCGACACGCTGGGCAAGGCGACCCGACACAATATGCTCGTCAAGGCCGAATGCAGCTGCGGCAATGTCCGCTACTGCCGCTCGGCCGATCTCATGATGGTCTATGGCGGCGGCGCCGATCCGCTGAAGCTCAAATTCGACTGCAGCCGCTGCAAGCCAACAGTGAAGATCACCTTGCTCGAGATTCACCCCGAGCATCTGCCGAAGCGCCTGATGATCCACAAGCCGATGAAGATTGACGGCAAGATCGTCTGGCATACGGAACGGTTTAGGGCATGACTAGCGATGCTGACCTGAATGGGTTGGCCGGCGCCGCTGGGATTGGGGCCTGACAGGCGACCGGCTAGACAAAGATAAGCGACGTCCCGCCATTAGCGGACGCGCTGGCCGCGATGCGCGCCTGAATACGCGCCCAATCCGCATCAAGGACTGTCTGCGGATCACGACCTGAAACTTCCAGGTTCTCCACCCAGCCACGATAGAGCTTCATTTGGTTTGCTGCTGTTACCTGCGCAGGCACAAAGGCAAGTAGCGCGCCGGGAGTGATGCCGAACTGGGGCCTCTTTGCCGAGAAGTCTCCAGTGTTTGCAATTCCAACCGCGCCAGTGGCTATCTTGGAACCAAGCGCCGACTTGACGCGTAAGCCACGCCCGGCAGCATTTCGCCAGAACGCCAGTTGGCACATCTGGCCAAAAATCGTGCTGTCGGCAGTGACACCCAGCGAGTCGATAGTGCCCGCAACGCATGTGCGGATCGCTGGGGTCGACGTCGACCGCGCTGACGACCACGCGACGGTTCTTCTTAAGAAGCCAGTCAAAGGTGGTGTGCCCATTGCCTTAGCTATGGCGCCGATGCCAAAAGACCAACCGATCATTACGATTTCCGGCTATCAGGATATTGCGAGGAAGGAGATAGACAACCGAGACGCCGTGGTCCAAGCCTGTGCCGTCCGCGACGTTGAATTTTCGCAAGGTGATTGGAATAGGCCGACGGTTTACCATTCCGATTGCGACTTGCACCCAGGCATGTCGGGAGGAGCAGTTATCGTCAAGTCCGAAAGTGGCTTGAACGCCGTGGCTTTGATGATCGAAAGCGGATTGGAGAAATTGAACGGACTTGACTACAATCTTCGGACTGGAAGTTACGGGTCCATGACCGGCCTGGATAACACGTTCCTTTCCGACATCATGGATTTGCGCAAGGCCACTCCGAAGAAAAAGGGAGTGGTCTGGAGCCACTCTCCAGCAAACCGGCCTCCATCGGCGGGGGCCCAATGTGTGACCCGCAGCAAGTTGATCACGCATACCGCGACGGGCAGCTTTCTGTCGTTGCATTTTCACAGCGATTGCGCAACGTCCATCCAATGCACACTGTCAGGCAGCTACAGACTGGCTCGGAGGCTGTTCGATCGATTTGATGACAGTTTTACCCTGGCGGTCGGGGAAACCAACACGCGCAAGTTCTACGGCGTGAACTCGGAGATGGAGGAGTACGATCAGTTTCGGTGCGAGGCAGTGGGCACTACTCCACCCGCCGAGCAAAGCAAGGGTGTGCATGCGGAGCAAACCGAGGCTCAGCCGGCCGAGCCAAGCAAGGTTACGCCGAAAAAGGTCAAGACCGTGACTATCAGGACCGGCGAATGTGCAAACAAACAGAATTGCGTTTCCAATAACTCCACGCCCGGAACGTCGAACAGCAAGTAATGTGTTCGAAGCGAATTAGAGTGTGCTATGGGATTGAGAATTTCATGCTCTTGGTTGCAAAGACAGCCAATTGGGCACTCGTTCCCTAGCGATTGTGCACGAGACGATCTCGCTGGTGAAAGTGATAGGCGGAAAAACAGGTTCCGAAACGCTAACCACTTGCGGTCGCATTAGTATGGCTTGGTCGTGGAACGCAAAGGCTGACCCGATTTCGTCCCGCGATGCGGTACAGTTAGAGATCAAGCAAAACGTCGCCATGTGGGCGGCTGCAGCACGCTAGGATGTAGCCTGCCGATTGATCCTCCAAGGTCAGCCCGCCTAGGTCATCCATGACGACTTCGCCGGACAGCTTGGCGATCCGGCACGTACCGCAAATTCCCTGCTGGCAGGCGGTGGGGATGTGGACGCCACATTGGCGCGCCGCTTCCAGCAGGGTCTCTCCGGGCGCACAGTGATGCGCAATGCCGGAGCGGGCGAAGCGGACCGAAGACGAAATCTTTGAAGCCAGTTCCGAACGCGAACCGTTGCCGCCTCCGAAGCTCTCCTCATGAAACTGTGAAGGGGCGAGGCCGATTGCCTCCAGGCAGGCGCGTGCCGCCTTCATGTAGGATTCCGGCCCACAGGCGAAAACGGTCCGGCTGTGAAGATCGGGAACCAGATTCAGGAGCATTTGACTGCTAATGCGTCCAGTTGGACCCGTCCAGGCTGGGTCTTCCTGACCGCAAATGCAAGTCACTTGAACATTGGGAAAGCGAGCGGCAAGTGCGTCCAGTTCGAGCCGAAAGATGATGTCGTCCGGCGTTTTCGCACTGTGAATGAAGTGGATATCCTGGGCGGCTGCGCGGTCGGTAAGTGCCCGCAACATAGACATGACGGGAGTTATCCCGCTGCCACCTGAAAGGAAGAGGGACTTTCCATGCGGCAGATCGTCGAGATTGAACGAGCCGAGCGGCCCTTCGATCTCGATCGCATCGCCCGGCATCAAATTGTCATGGAGCCAATTCGAAACGAGCCCGCCCGGCGTCCGTTTCACGGTAATCTGAAGGTCGAGCGGTCGCGTCGGTGGTGACGAAACAGAGTAGGAGCGCGTCACCGCGGCACCGTCGATCCTCAGGTGCACCAGAACATACTGGCCAGCGCTGAAGCAGAACATTCGATCTGAAGCGGGTGTGAGAACGAATGTTTTCACATCGTGCGTTTCGTCGATCACGCGCCGGCAGTGCACAAGCTGCGGTGTGGTCTGTGCCCACTGCCGGTGACGCTTTGTTGGGACGAAGCCGGAGGCTGCAAAGGCCGCGTATGCATTCATCATTCAACTCAGGTTTGGAGTCGAGCCAAGATGCCATTTCAAACCCCGCTGAACAGCCGCGCAATCCTGCCTTTATGATCGGTAATTTCGATTAAACTTCCAGTGACATCACAGCGACCTGGAGGGCTCGGATGCCTTTGCGAATGATGGGTTCGTGTTTGCGGCGCGCGAGTATCGCGGTGTGGACTGGCTGGTGCAGCGTCGGCGCTCCCTCGACCAGGAACGATCGGAGTTCAGCAGTGAACCTGCGCGCATCGTCGCTACGCATATAGCAGGTGCCACCCGTTCGTCGGAGCATGATCTCCGCCAGAGTTTCCGATCCCGTCGAAAGCCGACAGATCGCCAGCTCGGCCAGCAGCTCTGCGTGCGTCTTTTCCAGCACGGCGGTATAGCCCGGGCGAATGTACGTTTCAGGGTCCACGTCGGACAGCGTTCTGGCAGCCGTCGAAACCATCACATATTCCTCGACCATCAGATGTTCGTAGGCGATCTCAGGCAGGTAGCGAGGCGCATAAAGCACGGCGATATCCAGATTTCCCATGCTAAGATCGCTGACCATCTGGTTTGAATAATCCGACTCGACATGGATCGAGGACTTTGGAAGGGCCTGGCATAGTGTCTCGACCCATCCGGGCAGGACCGAGCGGGTCATGCCCACCTGTGCGGCGATGCGCAAGGTGCCCTCGAAACGGTTGAACGCCCGCACGTCGTGGCGAGCTTGCGACCAGGTTGACAGCAGGGATCTGGCGTACGCTTCGAACCGCCGTCCCGCGGCTGTCGGCTCAGCGCCGGCGCGCCCGCGCTGAAAGAGCTCGGACCCGATCGCGCTCTCGAGGTTCTTGATGCGGGTGCTGATCGTCGACTGGGTCAACCCCAAGCGATCGGCGGTACGATTGAAATTTCGCGACTCGATGATGTCGAGAAAGGTTTCGATGTGATCTAGCTGCACGGGACCTCCCGATCGAAAAAGTCGATCATATTGCGCAGGATCATAAGCTTGATCAAACAATACTCAAGGCGGAAGCTGCCCTCGGTGAAATCGGCCGGCAGATCGACCAGGCTGAAGCTACGGAGCTGAGCAACGTGTTCATAGTCGACTGCGATTGTCACAATTACTGGTCAAGCGCGACCGTACTGGAGTCCTACCTTTCCGGCCTATGGAAGGACATGTTCGTTGAAGGCGAGAAGACAGGCCCCGTTGGCGCCTTCCCGCATGGCCATCGTCCCTGGTTTCATCCGCAGGACTTCTCCCGCAAGGACGTCCGTCCGAAAACAGAAGCCGACAACTATCTCATCATGAAGGAAAAACACCTCGACAAGTACAAGGTCGATGTGGCGATCCTGACCGGCGATGAGCCGATCGAGGCTTCCACCCTCGCCAATCCTTATTATGCCAGCGCCCTCGTCAGCGCCTACAATGACTACCAGATCGACCAATGGCTGCCGAAGGACGATCGCTTCATGGGCTCGATCATCATCGCGCCACAGGATCCGAAGCTCGCGGCCGCCGAGATACGCCGTCTGGGCAATCATCCGCGCATGGTTCAGGTTCTCGCTTCGCAAGGCTCCGTCAAGCCTTATGGCGATCCGTTTTACCATCCAATCTACGAGGCTTGCGCCGAGGTGGGGCTGCCCTTTGCCATACATCTGGGCGGCCATGGCGGCGTGAATTCGACCGCGATTGCTCCGGCCCCGACGACATTCTTCTGGGAGACCCATGCCATCCTGCACATGTCGGCGATTTCGCATGTCGCAAGCATGATTGCGCATGGCGTCTTCGAAAAATGGCCGGACCTCTACTTCGTGGTCATCGAATGCGGCGTCGCCTGGGTGCCGTCGGTGCTGTGGCGCCTGGACGCCGATTACAAAGCCCTACGCAAAGAGACGCCATGGCTGAAAATGCTGCCTTCCGAATACTGCCGGCGCAACATCCGCTTTTCCACGCAGCCACTGGAGCAGCCCGCAAATATTCAGCATCTCTGGTCCACTCTCGAGGCAATGGACGGAGAAAATACGCTGATGTTTGCCTCAGACTATCCGCATTGGGATTACGACGATGCCAACACGCTGCAAATCCCTCCTGCCTGGAAGAGCAAGATCATGGGGCTGAATGCGCTGGAGGTTTACAAACGCATCCCCCGCGCGCAAGCGGCGAATGCCGCCTGAGGAAGCAGACGATGCCCGAGAAGACATACATCTGCCGCGTCGACGAGATCGAAACCGGATCTCCCTTCATCGCCAAGATCCGCAGCCTTTCGGTCGGCGTTTTTCGCATCGGAGACTCATTCCACGCGCTGCTGAATGTTTGTCCGCACCGCGGCGCTCCGCTTTGCGAGGGGCCGCAATGCGGAACAACTGCACCGGTCGAAGAGGCGCAATTCATCTATCACCGCGAAAACGAGATCGTGCGCTGCGCCTGGCATGGCTGGGAATTCGACATCAAATCAGGCGCGGCCCTGGTCGATCCGTCCGTTCGCGCGCGCACATTTCCAGTAACCGTCGAGGCGGGCAGCATCTATGTGACGGCCTGATTGAGGTACGGATTCGAAGAGTAGAAGAAAGGTGATCGAAACTAACTTCACAGGTGCTTGACGAACAATAACGCGGAAAATCCGTAATGGGAGAGTCAAATGTCAGAATCTGAATACAAGCTTGGTATCGCTCAAAGCCTGATTGGTCACGGCAAGATTTCCCGCCGTGACTTCATTCATCTTGGGCTGGCCGCTGGGCTGACGGTCACCGCTGCGAACAAGCTCTTTGTCAGCACGGCCCGGGCCGAACCGCTGCAGGGCGGCTTCGCCAAGCTCGGCATGGCTCATGGCGCAACGACGGATTCGATCGATCCGGCCGGCTACCCGGACACATTCACACAAACGGCATTCTCCGGCTCGATGTCCAACAGCCTCACCGAGGTCGACGCGAAAGGCAACGTCCAACCGGATCTTGCCGAGAGCTTTGAATCATCCGATGGCGCCAAAACCTGGGTCTTCAAGCTGCGCAAGGGCGCAACCTTCCACAATGGCAAGAATGTGACGGCGGACGATGTCGTGACTTCGCTGCGCTATCATATGGGCGACGAAACCAAATCGGCGGCGAAGCCGCTGCTTGAGCCCGTCGCGAGCATCAAGGCGGATGGCCCGGAAACGGTTGTCTTCACGCTGAAAAGCGGCAACGCCGATTTCCCCTACATCATGAGTGACTACCATTTGGTCATCATGCCGGCCAAGGACGGCAAGGCGGATTGGGGATCGGGCGTTCGCACCGGTGCTTTCGTGCTTGAGAATTTCCAGCCCGGAGTTTCGGCAAAACTCAAGCGCAATCCGAACTACTTCAAGAACGGCAAACCCTATCTCGACGAGGTGGAGTTCATCGCCATCACCGATCTCGCCGCTCGCATGGCCGCGCTATCGACAGGGGAGGTGGACTATATTGGCCGCGCCGACCTCAAGACCCTCGGCATGTTGAAACGCAATCCCAAGGTGGAGATCGTCGAGGTCACCGGCTATGGCCACTATACCTTGCCGATGAATGTCACGGTTGCGCCGTTCGACAATCCAGACGTCCGAATGGCTTTGAAATGGGCGATTAACCGTCAGGAGATCGTCGACAAGATCTTTCTCGGCCACGCCACTGTGGCCAACGACAACCCGATCGCGCCGGCGATCAAATTCGCTACGAATCCGCAGCCGCAACACAGTTTTGATCCCGAAAAAGCCAAGCACTATCTGAAAAAGGCCGGAATGGAAAAGCTGAAGGTGGACCTCTCGGTCGCCGATGCCGCCTTTGCCGGCGCTGTGGACGCGGCTGCCCTCATCCGCGAGACGGCAGCCCAGTGCGGCATCGACGTAAACGTCGTGCGTGAGGCCGAGGACGCCTATTGGGACAATGTCTGGCTCAAGAAACCTTGGTGCGCTTCCTATTGGAGCGGTCGCGCGACGGCCGACTGGATGTTCACGCAAGCCTTCGCCGCAGACTCCAGCTGGAACGAGTCGTTCTGGAAAAATCCCCGCTTCAACGAGTTGCTTGTCCAGGCGCGCGCCGAGACGGACGAGGCCAAGCGGGCGGCAATGTATGCCGAGATGCAGCAACTGACCCATGATGATGGCGGCAGCATCGTGCTGGTGTTCAACAATTTCGTCAGCGCCAAATCCAATAAGCTCGCACATGGCGAGGTGGCGCCGAACTGGGAGAATGATGGATTGAAGATGGCCGAACGCTGGTGGATCGCCACTGCGTGAGAGTGCGGGCCGGACCCGCGATGGCTATTAGGCTCCGGCTTGCAACCGCGTGCCCTGACTGGTGTGGCAGGGCGGCGGCAGCAACGAGAAACGCGTACCCATGAACCCCGTCGCAAGAACGGTTTTGCAGCGCCTTGGCCTCGGCCTGGTCACGCTGTTCATCGTGTCCATCATCATCTTCTCTGCGATTGCAATGCTGCCGGGCGACTTCGCCAAGGCGATGCTCGGGCAATCGGCGACACCCGAAACGGTCGTCGCCTTCCAGCGAGAAATCGGCATCGACCGTCCGCCTGTCGAGCGCTACTTCGTCTGGGTCGGGCAGATGCTCCACGGTGATTTCGGCTCTTCATTCGCGAGCCGCACCGGGTACCGGCGCACCGTGGCCGAGATCATCGCGCCACGCCTCTACAACACGATGTTCCTAGCAGCGATGACCGCGCTGATAGCAGTTCCGCTGGCCCTGGGACTGGGCATCCTCGCTGCGCTCTACCGCAATGGCTGGTTCGACCGGCTGGTGAACGCAGTGACGCTGACGACCATTTCGTTCCCCGAGTTTTTCGTCGCCTATATGCTTGCCTACCTCGTCATCTCGCGCGACACGTTCATCGGATCCGAGTTCGCACAATCCCTGCCGCACTGGCTCGCGGTCTCGCTGAACTGGATACTCAATGCAGTTCCTAAGTTCCCGACATTGTCGAATGTGAACGATCAGACGCCGTTTTGGGAACATGTCTGGAGAGTAGCCTTGCCGGCGATCACTCTTACGCTCGTCATCGTGGCGCACATGATGCGAATGACACGAGCGGCGATCATCAACATGCTGGCAAGCCCATATATCGACATGGCGCGTCTCAAGGGAATGTCGCCCATGGCCATCGTACTCAGGCATGCCTTGCCCAACGCATGGGCTCCGATCGTCACGGTGGTGGCGTTCAATCTTGCTTATCTCGTCGTCGGAGTGGTCGTGGTCGAAGTGGTATTCGTCTATCCCGGCATCGGTCAGCTGATGGTTGACGCGGTCAAATCAAGGGATGTTCCGGTTGTCCAGGCCTGCGCCCTGATTTTCGCCGCGACCTACATCCTGCTCAATCTGACCGCCGATATTATTTCCATCGCCACCAATCCAAGACTCTTGCATCCACGATGACCAGCTACGAACCCATGGCTCAGGTTCACAGGCTGAGGCGCTCGCGCGCCACCCGTGCGAAAACGGCGCTGAAGAAGGCACCCTTCAGTGCATGGTTCGGCATCCTCGTGATCCTCGGTTATGTCATCGTTGCGGTGTTCGCGCATTGGATAGCCCCATACGGCGAAACGCAGGTCTTCAGCGAAGCCTTTGCACCGTGGAGCCAGCAGTTCAAATTGGGAACCGACCAGCTCGGCCGGGACATGCTCACGCGCCTGATTTACGGTGCGCGCAACACCATCGGTATCGCCGTCGCGACCACATTGCTGTCCTTCGCGGTCGGCGTCTCGCTCGGCCTTCTTGCCGCATTGTATAGGGGATGGCTCGACCAGATACTGTCGCGTGCGGTGGACGTGTTGATGTCGATCCCAAGCCTGATCTTCGCCCTGGTGCTGCTCTCGATCTTCGGCTCGTCGATCACCAGCCTGATAATCATCATTGCGCTGCTCGATTCCACCCGCGTCTTTCGGCTCGCACGCGCCGTCGGGCTTAACGTGGCAGTGATGGAATATGTCGAGGTGGCGCGATTGCGCGGCGAAGGCCCGAAATGGATCATCGCCAAGGAAATCCTTCCCAATGTCATGCCGCCGCTGGTCGCGGAGTTCGGTTTGCGATTTTGCTTCGTATTCCTCACGATCGCGGCACTGTCCTTCCTGGGCGTCGGTATTCAGCCGCCGACCGCTGATTGGGGGTCGATGGTGCGCGAGAATGCGACCCTGATCACCTACGGTGATGTCACGCCGCTGCTGCCGGCCGGCGCGATTGCCCTCCTTACAGTCTCCGTGAATTTCGTCGTCGACTGGTTCCTGCACGCAACCAGCGGGTTGCGCGATGAAAGGTAGCGGTCCGGGCTCGCGCGAAAAAGGCAAGGATCTGCTGCAGATCCGCAACCTACATGTCGAGGGTTTCTCGGACGAGCGGTGGCATCCCATTGTCCGCGGGGTCGATCTGGCGCTGAAGCGGGGGGAGGTTCTTGGCCTGATCGGCGAGTCAGGCGCCGGCAAATCCACCATTGGCCTCGCCGCGATGGGTTACGCCAAGCCAGGCTGCCGTATTACACAGGGCTCGATCCTGTTCGACGGAATCAATCTTCTGGCACTCAGCGAAACAGGGCGGCGTCGCCTCAGAGGCTCCCGCATTGCCTATGTCGCGCAAAGCGCAGCGGCCTCTTTCAATCCGGCCCACCGACTCCTTGACCAGACTGTCGAAACAGTCGTGGCCCATGGGATTGCCAGCCGCGAGAAAGCGAACCGGAGTGCCGTCGATCTCTATCGCCGTCTTCAGCTTCCAGATCCGGAGACGATCGGCTTTCGCTATCCTCATCAGGTTTCCGGCGGACAGTTGCAACGGGCAATGACCGCGATGGCGATGGCTTGCCGTCCGGACCTCATCATCTTTGACGAGCCAACGACGGCGCTCGATGTGACGACGCAGGTCGAAGTTCTCGCCTCCATTCGCAACATCGTGGAGGAATTCAACACCGCTGCAATCTATGTGACGCATGATCTGGCGGTGGTGGCGCAAATGGCGGACCGGATCATGGTTTTGCGCCATGGACTTACCGTGGAGGAGGCAGAAACGCGCCAGATGCTCGCCTCGCCCAGCCAGGAATATACCAAGACGCTCTGGGCCGTGCGCAAGCTCGCCAAGCCCGAAGTTCCGGCCGATGACTATCTGCTTACGATAGACAACGTCACGGCGGCCTACGGCCGGGCGGTTAAGGTGCTCCAGGATGTCTCCATCAACGTTCCACGTGGAAGAACAGTGGCTGTGGTCGGCGAATCCGGTTCCGGGAAATCGACGCTCGCTCGCGTTGTTACCGGCCTGCTGCCGCCGCTTTCGGGATCGATTTCCTTTGCTGGCCAGGCCCTTTCCAAGACCCTGAAGGCGCGCCCAAAAGAGATCTTGCGCCGCATACAGATGATTTATCAAATGCCCGACAACGCCCTAAATCCGCGGCAGACGGTCGAAGAAGTCATAGCTCGTCCGCTTGAATTCTACCTCGGCCTCAAGGGTGCACAGCGGGATAGGCGGATCGGCGAACTCATGCACATGGTCGAGATGAGCGAAACTTACCTGGATCGTCTGCCGGCCGAACTGTCGGGGGGTCAGAAGCAGCGCGTTTGCATCGCCCGAGCGTTGGCTGCCGATCCGGAACTCATCATCTGCGACGAAATCACGTCCGCGCTCGACCAGATTGTGCAGGAGGAAATCCTGAAGCTCTTAATGCGGCTTCAGCGCGAGCTCGGCATGAGCTACATTTTCATCACCCATGACATTGCCACCGTGCGAGCGATCGCCGACGAGATTGTGGTCATGCACCAGGGGAAAGTCGTTGAGCAGGGATTAAAGAGCGAAGTTCTCACGCCGCCGCATGCCCCCTATACCGAACGGCTTTTGTCCTCCGTGCCGGAAATGGATCCGGATTGGCTCACAAGGCTGCTCGCCAGCCGGAGGATGTGATCGTCGGGCAGAGCGTCGCGTGTCTTCCATATCGCCACCATTTTACAGCTTGGCGGTCGGCCGTACGGAACAATGCGGGAAAATTGGCGGTTCTCGCCGCACCAACTGCAGAGCCTGC
Source organism: Mesorhizobium sp. M0189 (assembly GCF_040322135.1). Lineage (NCBI taxonomy): Bacteria > Pseudomonadati > Pseudomonadota > Alphaproteobacteria > Hyphomicrobiales > Phyllobacteriaceae > Mesorhizobium > Mesorhizobium sp. M0189. Next base: position 28,737 of record NZ_JAMYSW010000026.1, on the reverse strand, counting down.
TTCTCGGCAAAGCGGTCGGTTCGTTCCGTCCATCGGAACGAACCGAGCGAACTTTCCTGACGTTCTTGTGAACGCCGCAATGATCGCGGTTCGGAATTCAATCAATCTTGGGTGGGGACTCCTGCAGCGGATTTGAATCGTGATCGTCGCGCAGCCGTACCAGCAGTGCCGACCGCAGGTCCGCTGCGTCTCTTCCGGCGATCCGATCGCCTGTCGCGAGCGGGTCAGGTGCTCTTCAGGGTCCCGTTCATCCCTTCCGGATAGAAGCCACCCTTGCTGACGCCGTCCTTGTCGGTGAGATAGACGATCCGCAGCACTTCTTTCGGCGTCCTGGTGAACGCGATCGCGTCGGGCGTCGAGGGAACGAAATTGGCCTTGCCATTCACCTGGATGCCCTGGTCCTTGTCTTCCGGCCCGTCGATCTTGTCTCGTGCATCGGAGACGGCGTTGGCGGCCTTCCAGGCTTTCTCTCCCTTCCGGTATAGAGTGGAGCGCGCCATTCCCATGTGGTAGGCCTCGACCGCCAATATGCCCGCCGCGGCGGCGAGGAAGTCCTTGTTCTTCAGAAGCGTCGCAGCACCGGCATAGGCGGTGACGCCGACATCCTCGAACAGCATGCCGCCGAGAACAAAGTTCGTTTCGTTGCCAAAGGGGTCGAAGTCCCGCCCGAGGCCCGCTGCCTCCGCAACCGCTTTGAACCCAGCATCGAAATCGATGGCCGGCCTGTCGACTGCGTTCTTTGCAAGCGTCTTGCGGTAGAACCGGACATGCGCGAGTTCGTTTTCAGCAACCTCCTGCATGAATTCGCCGATGGCGGGTGTCTCGAAGGACACTTTCTTTCCGCCGACCACATCGCCGGGTTTGGAACCGGCATCGGCGGCGTCGATGCCCTTTCCGGTGGTGCCGCGAAGGTAGTATTCGGCCTCCATGTATTCCAAGTTGAGCGCAAAGCGGAAAATGTCCTCGTCCTGCAGTTCCTCCTTGGCATAGGCGCGAGAAACCGGCGCCAGGCCCGTCGTGGCGGCGAGGCTGGCTCCCAGCCCAAACTGCAATGCGCGGCGACGGGAAAGGTGGAGTGAAGGGATGGCACGTATCATGGCTTCCTCCCAAAAGCCCGCCGGCGTCACCTGTTTGGCACCTTATCGCGGGCAACGCGCCCAACTCCGCCATAGGCGAAATGTTCCTGTAAAGGTCGGACTTTGCAGGGGTTGCTCCCGGATCAATGGCTTTTTGGGCAGCGTAACGTCGGAGTTGGCATCGACTATTTGTGACCAAGCCTCGAGTCCAGACATTGAGGTGACACATTATGAGCCGGATAGGCTACGCCCGCGTCAGCACGGTCGACCAAGAACTCGAAACGCAAGTCGGCAAGCTAAGGGCCGGAGGGAAACGAGCGGGCCGTGATAACCCAGGACAGCAAGGATGGCTGGAGGGGCTTCACGCCGGAAAGGAAAATTCCTGTCGACTTGTGAGACGAGTGGGCCATCCGAGAGAAGTTGGTATTCTGGTCGATCCATCCGGCCTTGCGATTTCTCGCTTTTGCTGCGTCTATCTATGAACCGGTCTGGCCTCTTCGTCGGATCAAACACGCTGGGAAGTCACAAGGAGTATATGCACATGGCAACTGGAACCGTGAAGTGGTTCAACAGCACTAAAGGGTTTGGGTTTATCCAACCCGACGATGGCGGTCAGGACGTTTTTGTTCACATCTCCGCCGTCGAGCGCGCTGGTTTGTCGAACCTCGTTGAGGGCCAAAAGATCAACTACGACATCGAGCAGGACCGACGTACCGGCAAGTCTTCTGCTGGCAATCTCCGCAAAGCGGGTTGATTTCTCTGGCGCGCCGTGGCGAAAGCCGCAGGAGCGCGGCAAGTCGCGAATGTACTGACCGCCGTGTAAAAAAAGCGCGCGAAGCTTGGTGTGATGGAGAGACCTGGGCAGCAGATTGCTGCGACGCTTCAGAAACGATCGTGTGAACCAGGTTGTCAGGTAACGGAAGGCGGGAAGTCCCCCGCGTTTTTCGCGTTTGCGTCCTCCAGCGTAGGATGGTTGGCGACGTGGTGTTGCCGTGGAGCACTTTGGCTTGTTGTATCCTACAGCAATGTCATTGAAGATAGCCTGAGTTTGGCCCCACATGGACATCGCGTCGGATTTTTCCTCCCCCTTTGTAGGTTTAAGCTGCCTTCATACTTGGCCAGGCTCAACAGTCCGGCCTTTTTCTTTTTGTGTGGGCTGCGGTACATTGGTTATGATGCGCATTCGCTATGAGGCGCTCTGACGTTGCCCCCAGTTTCTATCCAGTTTTGAGTTCGTTTCCGGCGTGGGTTGTGCCCTGCTGGGCGGGTGAAGCGACGGGCGCTGGCGCGGAGCCTTTGGCATAGCGCAGCGCGAGCGACCGTCGCAGATTGAAGGTGGTGGCGAACTCGGCCGGTGTCTGCCAGGCGATTTGGGAATGCGGCCGCGCGATATTGTAGTCGGCGCGCCACAGGGCGATGGCGACGCGTGCCTGAGCCAGCGAAGTAAACAGCGTCTCGTTGAGCAGTTCATCGCGCAGTCGGCCGTTGAAGCTCTCGATGAAGCCATTCTGCATCGGCTTGCCGGGCGCAATGTAATGCCATTCGACGCGGTTCTGATCCGCCCAGGACAGGATGGCGTTCGAGGTGAACTCGCTGCCATTGTCGCTGACGATCATTCTCGGCCGGCCGCGCTCGGTGATGAGCCGGTCCAATTCTCGGGCAACCCGCATGCCCGAGAGAGACGTATCAACGATGAGTGCCAGGCACTCTCTCGTGCAGTCGTCGACGACGGCCAGGATGCGGAAGCGGCGCCCGTCTGTGAGCTGGTCCGATACGAAGTCGAGCGACCAGCGCTCGTCGGGCCTCAGCGGCACCACCATCGGCGCCCTGGTCCCGATCGCCCGTTTGCGGCCGCCACGGCGGCGAGCGGCGAGCTTCTCCTCCCGATAGAGCCGGAACAGCTTCTTGTGGTTCACGACCAGGCCCTCCCGCCTCAGCATCACGAGAAGACGCCGGTAGCCGAACCGGCGACGCTCCTGCGCGATCGCCTTCATCCGCTCGCGAAGCTCGCGGTCGTCCGGTCTGCTGGTCTCGTAGCGAACCGTCATGCGGCAACAGCCGATGGCTTTACACGCCCGCCGTTCGCTCATCCCGAAGCCTTCCTTCAGGCGAGCGACAGCTTTCCGCTTGGCCGCGGGCGTCACCATTTCTTTCCCACAAGATCCTTCAACGCGGCATTGTCGAGCATGGCGTCGGCCAGAAGCCGCTTCAGCCGCGTGTTCTCGTCCTCCAGAGCCTTCAGCCGCCGAGCCTCGGAGACATCCATCCCGCCGAAGCGAGCCTTCCAGTTGTAAATCGAGGCGTCGCTGACCCCGTGCTTGCGGCACAGATCGGCAACCGATACCCCGGCCTCATGTTCCTTCAAAATTCCGATGATCTGCTCTTCAGAGAAGCGGCTACGTTTCATGTCCTGGTCCTCTCGATGGGCCAGAACGAACGTCAAACCGGATTAGATCAGAGGGGCAAGGTCAGCTCGACAAGCATTATGACCAGTCAGGATCATCCAAATGGCAAATCCTCCACGCCGACCCACAAATCCGATGTAGCCGCTGAAGCCGCCTTCAAGCCGATCAAAAAGCCGGCGGCGCCGGTTCGCGAACCGTCGGCTGCTCCAAATATCAGAGAGCTTGTTTCGATCAGGATCGATAGGGCGGTGCTGGACCACTTCCAGGAAGATGGACCAGGCTGGCAGGATCGGATCAACGACACCTTGCGGCGCGCTATCTCCAAAGAACCGACCAATGCCGATGACAAATGATCAGACGACTACTGATCGGCACGGCGCTGATAGCGGCGACGCAGATGGAGTTGAACGGAAGTATAGCGTAAGCGATTGCGCACCATTTGGACAACCGACAACGCGCATCCTGGAATTTTTTCATCGAGCCGCGGCCGAACCCCTCTATGCTCCGGGCGGAGACCCGAATGGCATTTCGATTCGTACACACGGCCGACATTCACCTCGACTCGCCGCTACGTTCGCTGGCGCTGCGAAACCCTGATCTTGCCGAACTCGTGGGGGACGCCAGTCGCCAGGCATTTGTCTCGATAATAGACCTCTGCCTTGCGGAACGTGTCGATGCGCTCGTCATTGCCTTATCGCGCATATCGAAACAGCTCGTTTTTCCTGACACGGTCACGATCTTCGGCGGCCGCCCCCAGTCGGTGCTGCAAACGGCCGGCGGGCTTGACGTCGCATTCCATGGATTGAGCTTCGCGAACCCAAAGGCGCCGGAAAGCCTGCTGCCCAAGTATCCGGCGGCCCGGGAAGGGGCGGTCAATGTGGGCATCATGCACACCAGCCTCGCTGGATCGCCCGGTCACGATGTCTATGCCCCTTGCAGCATCGCTGACCTGCACGGCCATGGTTTTGACTATTGGGCGCTTGGGCACATCCACGTGCGCCAAGTCCATCCTGGAGCAAGCACCGTTGTGATGACGGGAATGCCGCAGGGCAGGGACATCAACGAGGCCGGAGAGAAATCCGCCACTCTGGTCACAATACGAGAAGACCGGTCCGTCGAGATCGAGGAAAAACTGACCAGTATCGCGCAGTTCGAGCGGGCGAGCGTCGATCTGACCGGGACGGTCGAATGGTCTGAGGTCGTCGGCCGTGTCCGTTCCGCGCTCGAAGGTATCCGGGGTTCCGTCAGATCCCGCCACGTTGTGGTCCGTCTCGGACTGGCCGGGGCGTCGCCGTTGTCATGGGCGCTGATCCGCGACAGGGACCTGCTGCTGGCCGAAGCCGAGCAGGCGGCGGAGCAGACGGGCGACACATGGGTCGAAAAACTTGAGCTTGATCTCGCTCCACAGAGCGCGGAAACAGCCGATGACGTCGCCGATCCGATTTTCGAACTCGCGCAATCCATGCATGCCAATGTCAAGTCTGAGGCCTTCCGCGCCGAGGCGAGGGCGCTTGTCCAAAAGATGATTGCCGATCTGCCGCCGGACGGGCGCGACTTCGCCGGACGGGACGAAGCTGGGCTGGAACTGTTCATCGACAAGGTGCTTGCCAGCGGTGCCGACCTGGTCACGGCCCGCCTCAAAGCAGGTGGAGCGCAATGAGGCTCCGGCGCCTTGATCTTATTCGTTATGGAAAGTTCACCGACGGGACGATCGAATTCGGCCCAAGGCCGGAGTCCGGTCCCGACTTCCACATTGTGTTCGGGCTGAACGAGGCCGGCAAGTCGACCGCACTTTCCGGTTATCTGGACCTGCTGTTCGGTATCGAGGAACGCAGCCGCTACAATTTCCTGCACGAGTACAGCGCGATGCGTATAGGCGGGGTGCTCGAACTCGCCGGCACTGAGCACACATTCACGCGCACGAAGCAGCGCACCAACTCGCTGCTGAACGCAATGGAGCAACCGGTGAGCGAGGTGGCGATAGCAGCCCATCTCGCAGGTCTGTCGCGGGACGCATACGAGACCATGTTCTCGCTGGACGACGAGACGCTGGAAGCAGGCGGAAAATCAATCCTGGAGTCGCGTGGCGACCTGGGCAAGCTCCTGTTCACGGCCAGCGCCGGTCTTGGGCATGCGAGCGACATGTTGAGCGCGCTAGAGACCGAAGCGGACGGGCTCTATCGCAAGCAGGCTCACGGAACCGAACTTGCGCTGCTCAAGAAGCGCCTTGCGGAACTCAAGTCGCGCAGGGACGCGATCGACACCTTGGCCTCGACTTTTGAGAGCCTTGAGGCCGAACGTCTTGACGCGGCGGAAAAATACGACCGCAGTATTGCTGAACGATCATTTCTGTCGGCTCGGCTTGACACCATTGCCAGGTACCTTCGCGCTATGCCGATCCTCGCCGACATTCGACGCAAGGCGGCCCAGCTTGCCGAGCTGCCTGACATCGCTTCACCATTGCGAACCTGGACAGGCACCATCACCGGATTGATCGATGACGACGCCAGCCTGAGAACGCGGCTGTCAGGGAACATCGACGACGCCGAGCGCGTGACAATGAAAATCGGCTCGGTCGATGTGGACGAGGCGATCCTGGCAATGTCCGAGCGGGTTCGGGCGCTCGCGGATCGCAAAGTGCGCCATGTCTCCGCAGGCCTGGACCTGCCAAGCCGCAGGACCGAGCTGCAGATACTCGACAGCGCCGTGGCGAATTGCCTTGCCGCCCTTGGAAGATCGTCCGAGGCAGATCCGGCTGCGCTGCTTTTGCCTGCTGCCACAGTCGGCGCTGTTCGCGCCATGCTCGAAGAGCGATCGGGAATCACCACCGGCGTACGCGTTGCCCGCAACGAATGCGCGGCGGCGCTCGATGCACTTCAGGCGGCACGCGAGCGGGTTGGGCAAGAGAGGGGGGTGCCCGAACCTGCCAGGGCAAGGCTGGCCTCGGCCTTGTCGAAAGCGCGAGCCAGCGGGCACCTAAAAGACCTCAGGATGGCCCGCGAGGCGGAGGACGCGAGCACGGTTCGATGGGAGGCGGCAATCGCTCGACTGCATCCCTGGTCCGGAGACGCCGGGGCACTGGCCAGGGTGCCCGTCCCGAGTGTCACGCAAGTTGGTGCATGGAAGGTGCGGGCAGCTGGGTTGGGAAAGGGCAGGGCTGTCCTTTGCGAACGTCTCGCCGAATACCAGGAGAGTCACGACCTGCTCTCGGCTCGCCTGGATGCGCTTCGTGCCTCGATCGATGTGCCCGACGATGAAGCCGCCGCCGCCATCCGCCGCGCCCGAGACAAGGCGTGGGCCAGGCATCGGGGCGAACTTACTGGCCAAACTGCTGACGATTTCGAGGCGCTATTGGCGCGTGACGACAGTGTTGCAGCGGTTCGGCTGGCCAACGCGCGAGAGCTCGCGGAGATCCGGACAACGCTCCGCAGCCTCACCGAAACAACAGCCGCCATCACACGTATCCGCGACCAGCTTGCACAGATCGACCTGGACGATCAGGCTGTACTCTCCGAACTTCGCGAGGTGGCCAGCGAGCTACTGGCAGAGTGCCTGGAATTCTCGCCCGAGCGTCTGATCGAAACGATCGAGGATCATACCTCTGCCCGCATTGATGCGCTCGCGGCCTGGGAGGAGGTCGAGCTGGCACGCAAGAAGGCCCGCCGCGCGCTCGACGAGGGAGAGCAGATCCAGCAGGAGTTGATCGGCGGTGCTACTTCCGGCAAAGGCAGCATGCCCCCTTAGAGATCACAACCAGACCCGAGGACCTCCCGGCGGCTTCCGGCGGGATTCGGCGGCCTGATCAGCAGCTCTGCTTTGCGCTCTATTCGGCAAGCGGGCTGATGACCCGGCTTTACCGGCCGCTGCTCGATCCGCTGGGGCTGACCTACCCGCAATATCTGGCGATGCTCGCGCTATGGGAGCGAGCGCCAAGCACGGTGGGCGAGCTTGGCGAAGTGCTTGGGCTTGATTCGGCGACGCTGACGCCGTTGCTCAAGCGGCTGGAAGCATGCGGCCTGGTCACACGGCCGTTGTCATCCCGTCGCACCACGTCGCGTGTCGCTGCACGTGCGGGGTATGAAGAACTTAAGCCGCTCATTGAGCTGGGAGAAAAAACCGAAACGTTCGAGCAACGATTGAGCGCGGCCCGCAATGCGGCGGCCCTACAAGCATGATTAAATTGATCTGGATGGTTAGCCGTTGGATCGCGCCGGGGCAAAGCCGCGACTTCTGAGGCATAGAGAAGATTGCTATAGCTCACAATTGTTGCTATCGTGAGTTATAGCAAGGTGCCCTATCACTCATGGTATGGAATTGGGAGCAAGCGGACTGGCCGCATTTTACCTACGATAAGAAGGCGTTGGAACCGCTGGAAAGCGAGTTCCTGTTGCGATCGGGCGAGTTCCTAGGCGTCTTTCGTCATGTCGGTTCCGACGATCGCGACCAGATCCGCATCGATCTTATCAGCGAAGAGGCCTTGAAGACATCCGCGATTGAGGGGGAGTACCTCGACCGCGAGAGCCTGCAATCATCCCTGCGCCAGCAACTTGGTCTGGGCGGCGAGACCAGGCGCATTCCGCCTGCCGAGCGGGGCATCGCTGAAATGATGGCCGATGTCTACTTGCATTTTGCCGATACGCTGACGCATCGCACTCTTTACGCTTGGCATACGATGGTGATGTCGGGTGAGCGTCGTATCGAGACCATCGGCAACTACCGCCAGCATGCCGATGCCATGCAGATCGTTTCCAATCGGCTGGATAAGCCCAAAGTTCATTTCGAAACGCCGCCCTCCGCGCGGGTGAAACCCGAAATGGATGCCTTCACTACTTGGTTCAACGATACCTCACCCAAAGGCAAGACACCGCTCCCAGCGTTGACGCGTGCCGCTATCGCGCACCTTTATTTCGAGAGCATTCACCCGTTCGAGGATGGCAACGGTCGCATAGGCCGTGCCCTCTGCGAAAAGGCGCTGGCGCAAAATCTGGGTGAGCCCAGCCTCATCGCGTTGGCCTATACGATAGAGCGCCGCCGCAAGGCCTACTACGACCATCTGGAGGCCAGCAACACGAGCAACGCGGTAACAGATTGGCTGCTCTACTTCGCCAACACGATCCTCGAAGCGCAGCGCGTAACGCTCGCTCGTGTCGAATTCTCCGTCGTCAAGGCCAAGTTTCACGAAGGCTACCGGGATCACTTCAACGAGCGCCAGGAAAAGGTCATCGCCCGGATGTTCCGCGCGGGCATCGACGGGTTCAAAGGGGGGCTCAGCGCCGAGAATTATATCGCAATCACGCAGGCATCGCGCGCGACGGCAACAAGAGATTTGCAGGACCTCGTTGCCAACGGTGCACTGATAAGAACCGGCGAACGGCGACACACACGTTACGCGTTGAACATTCTTGATGGCCGCACGTAAACCAGAAGAGGCAGGCTGTCAAAGAGCCTGCCTGCCTGAGCATCGAGGGGTGGCGGGCTGCAACCCGGCAGGAGGTTCGTCGATTGGGTTACACGAGACCGGAAACGCAAAAAGTCGCGCGGTACGATGCTGATTGTCCGGTCCCGGTTGAAGCCGGTGGTATAATGTTACCTCAACGCGCGTTGGGGGAAAGAAGCGCGCGGAAGGGGCGCGCTGGCCTTCGAGTGGTAGCGAGAAACCTGAACAAAACTCTTGGCAGACATCAAGGCCGGGCACATCAGCTCGGCTGCTGTATTGCGGCAAGCTTCCAGTCACCGCCGTTCTGCCGCGTAAAGGTCCACAGTTCGGTTGTCTCTGTCGGCTGATCGGCCTGGCCCTCGACAATCTTGTCACTGATGCGATCGCGGGTCACGTCGCGAGACTCGTAGCGCAAAGCAGCGGTCGCGTAGTCGCGGTCATCCTCCCGCCAGCTTTCCGCAATATCGGCCTCCAACAGGCTGACATCCGACACGTCATTCCGGACGCCCTTTTTGGCATTATCGGCAAGTTCCTCGGACAGATAGGAAACCATCTCGGGCGTCACCAACCGGCGCAAGGCAGCATGGTCCTCGCGCCCGAATGCTTCTTGAACTTCCGTCAGCCGTTGCTGGAACGTGTCGAGGTCGGTTTTAGTGAGCGTGATCTCATCGGAAGGGCTGGCCTGGCTCGTTCCGCCAAATCCCGACCCGATGCCTGGAATGGGGAATGCTTGGACGTTGCTCGGCTCGGGCCGGGCTGCTGCGCTTCGCCCAAAGCTCCCAGCACCTCGCGAGGCACCGGCCATAGCGGGCTCTGGGTTTTGCGCCGATTGCGAGCGGAAAAAGCGAATGGCCAGCATGACCACGCCGCCGATCAGCAGCACTTGAAGGAGAAGGCCGAACATGCCGGCCAAGCCGCCGAACCCATGGCCCAAAAGAACGCCGATCAAGCCGCCGAGCAGCAGCCCCCGCATCATCGATCCACCGAGGCCGTTGAAGAAGCCTGGGCGCTGGAATGCCTGCGGCTGGCGGGCCGCATTGTTCGTTGCCGCATTGGGCGTCATCGAGCGCTCGACCGGTGCGGAAGGCTGTGGCGCCGTCCTGGTCGGCGGGACCGGCTGGAAAGTGCGCATGCCGCGACTGCCGAAGCTGCCGCCACGGCGCGCATCGGCGTGATCCACAGCGACCATGGAAAATGCCAGGAACAATCCCGCAAACAAAATTGCAAACCGTCCTGAACGCGAAATCAGCATAGGCAAGTCCTCAAGTGACACTCTTTCCGCTCATATGGGGTGCGTCGATCGAAATATCAGTGAATCATCTGCCAAGAAAATTCGAACGACATGGTCGGCGGCACGCCGCTGTTCACGACGAGAATGTCGAGCGCACCAAGCAGACAATCGCCTGCTCGACCGCGCGGGCTCCTGCACCCGGCCGACCCGGCGACGGTCGCGTCAAGAGCATCGTTCGTGCAAGCCTCTTGCCATCGGTCTCTTGGCGACGACGCCGGCCCGCCTGATCTTGACATACATCTTTCTTGCATACTATCAACACCTCAGGCAAACCTGCCATACAGGTTGGCCCCTGAACTGGAGATTGCGTGAGCACGGCGGTATCCGCAAAACATTCCGACGCAGCGAGCCTGGTCAGCAATACGATCGGCGAGATCACGCGCCATATTCGCGCGCATGAACTCGGGCCCGGCGACCGGCTGCCCAGCGAGGCCGCGCTTTCGAGACAATTGAGCGTCTCGCGCACCGTGGTTCGCGAGGCCTTCAGCTCGCTCGCCGCCATGCGGCTTATCGACCTGAGGGCAGGCAGACGGGCTACCGTCGCCGAGCTGGATTATGGCGCCATGTCGCTGGTGATCGAGCATGGCGTCCACACCGAGCAGATCACGGTGCAGCAAATCTACGACGTGCGCCGCACGATTGAGACCCGCACCGCCATGCTGGCGGCCTTGCGCAGAACAGCCGACGAAGTGGAAAGGATCAGGACGCATGCGCTCGCCATGCGCGAGAATTTCCAGCGGCCGGAACAGGTCATGGAGCACGATCTCGCCTTTCACCTCGAAATCGCCAAGGCTGCAAAGAATCCGGTTTTCAGCCTCATCGTCGGCGCGTTCGAGCGCGTATCGCGCCAGACCTGGCCGATCGGCTGGCGGAGCCGCCCTTCGGATGCCGAGCAGTTGGAGATGATCCAAATCCATATCGATCTCGCCGAAGCAATCGAGACCGGTGATCCTCAGTCCGCTCGCGACCTGATGGCGAGGCATTTTGACGAGAGCGTCAAGGCCCTGCTGGCGGCTGGCATCGCCTGAGGAGCGGGGTGCGCGATGAAGATCACGAAACTGGAAACGCTGCGGATCAAGGAGCGGCCGAACCTTCTCTGGGTCCTGGTTCACACGGACGAAGGCCTCGTTGGGCTGGGCGAGACCTTCTTCATGGCCGAAACCGTCGAGACCTATCTGCACCAATATGTCGCGCCGTGCGTGATCGGGCGCAACCCCTTGCAGATCGACCTGCTTGCCGCCGATCTCGTCGGCTATCTCGGTTTCCGATCGACGGGCGCGGAAGTCAGGGGCAACTCCGCTTTCGATATCGCACTGTGGGATCTGTTCGGAAAGGCGACGGGTCAGCCGATCGCACAACTCCTCGGCGGTTTCACCCGGCACGAGATCAGGACCTACAACACCTGTGCCGGTACCGAATACATCAAGAAGACCACCGGCCAGACGACGGCCAATTACGGGCTCGATAAGCCCGGCGACGCCTATGATGATCTGAACGGCTTCCTTCACCGCGCCGACGAACTGGCGCATTCATTGTTGGAGGAAGGCATCACGGCCATGAAGATCTGGCCCTTCGACATGGCCGCCGAGAAAACGCGCGGCTTGTATATTTCGCAGCCTGATTTGAATTCCGCGCTGGCGCCATTCGAGAAAATCCGCAATGCGGTCGGCGACAAGATGGACATCATGGTTGAATTCCATTCAATGTGGCAGCTGCTGCCGGCCATGCAGATCGCCCGCGAGCTTGCCCCCTACAAGACCTTCTGGCACGAAGATCCGATCAGGATGGACAGCCTGTCCAGCCTGAAACGCTATGCCGAGGCTTCGCTGGCGCCGATATCGGCTTCGGAGACGCTCGGTTCCCGGTGGGCCTTCCGTGACCTTCTCGAGACCGGGGCGGCCGGCGTCATTATGCTCGATATCAGCTGGTGCGGCGGGCTCTCGGAGGCGCGCAAGATCGCTGCCATGGCTGAAGCATGGCACCTGCCGGTCGCGCCACACGACTGCACCGGTCCAGTTGTGCTCGGCGCATCGACCCACCTGGCGCTCAATGCGCCGAACGCGCTCGTCCAGGAGAGTGTCAGGGCCTTCTACAAGACCTGGTACCGCGACCTTGTGACCGCTTTGCCGCAGGTGAAGAACGGCATGATCACCGTGCCTTCCGGACCGGGCCTCGGCATGGAACTGAACCCGGAGATCGATCGCGCCTTCACGGCGCTTCGACGGGTGACCGACACATCGACTCTCTGAAAATGAACCTGAAGCAGCTTTCTACGGAGGAGGAGAACCATGAAGAAGCTACTTATCTCGGCAGCCTTGGGAGCAGTACTGGCTGGAGGCTCTGCAATCGGCTCACGCGCGCAGGAGCCGATGAAAATCGTCTTCACACATCATTCGTCGGCGTCAAACCCGTTCTGGCAAGCTGTGAAGAAGGGGTTTGACGACGCCTGCGCCAAGATCCAGGCCAATTGCCAGATGGTCTTCACGCAGACCGAAGGCTCGATCGAGCAACAATCGGCCAACATGCAGGCGGCGCTCGCGGCAAACCCGGACGCGCTGATCACCTCGATCGTCGACAACAATGCCTTCGACCAGATCATCGCCGACGCCCGCGCTGCCGGCGTCACGCTCATCGCATCCAATGTCGACGACACCGAGGGAGCAGCCGGCAATGCCCGCCAGGCTTTCATCGGCCAGGGCTTCATTCCCGCCGGCTACGAACTCGGCAAGAAGATGTCCGAGTTCTTCCCCAAGGAAGGCAAGATCAGGGCCCTCGTCGGCGTCTCCGCGCCCGGTCAGAACTGGTCGGAACAGCGCGCTGCCGGCGTCATGAAGTTCCTTGAGGAATACAAGGCCGCGAATGGCGGACGCGAAGTGGTCATTGAACGGCTCGACACCGGCACAGATGGCGCCGTCGTCGCCGATCGTGTTGGCGCCTATCTGTCTGCGCACCCGGACACCACGGTGTATTTCGACACCGGCCTTTGGCATGCCTACGTCGCCCAGGTACTGATCGATCGCGGCATCGAGCCGGGCAAGGTGCTGATGGGCGGCTTTGATATCGTCTCGGAAGTCCTGCAACAGATGGAAGCGGGTTATATCCAGGTCCAGGTCGACCAGCAGCCCTACATGCAGGGCTTCATGCCGGTGATGGAAGCCTATCTCGCCAAGAACGTCGGTCTGCTGCCGGCAGACATCGACACCGGCAAGGGCATCATCGTCAAGGAAGACGTGCCAAAGCTCAAGGAACTGGCCGCAAAGGGCGTGCGGTAGGCACGAAGCCGGCGTCCTCTCCTCGTTCTTACGGGGAGAGGTCGGCTGGACAAGGGGGAGGGCCAGGCAACACGGTCTTGGGCGTTGGCTCCGTCCCCATCCTCCAGCGGCATCTTCCCCGTCAAGGGCGGTAGAAGACAGACTGCCGCCATCCCCTTTGCCGATGCGATAACCAGCGGAAACGATCCCGAGCCGGAGCGAATGATGAAGCGTTTGATGAAGATTTATCTGGAGAAGCCGGAGCTTGCGGCGGTCGTGTTCCTGCTCCTGCTCCTCATCGTCTTTCAGATTCGCTCGAACGGCGTATTTTTGAACACACAGAACCTTCGCGGAATGCTTGGGCTGCTGCCCGAAATGGGGCTGGTCGCGATCGGCGTGACCCTGCTGATGATATGCGGTGAGTTTGATCTTTCGGTGGGCTCGGTCTTTGCGCTGACCCCGATGACCATGGCGGTGATGCTCGCGGCAGGCGTTCCGTTCGCGCCGGCCTTTGCCGCCGGCCTCGCGATCGCTGCCCTCATCGGCTTTTTCAACGGGTTCATAACGATTCGTTTCGCGATACCAAGCTTCATCACCACGCTTGGTATGCTGTTCATCGCGCGTTCGCTGACGGTGGTAATCTCCGGCGGCTTCCCTCCTGTCATACCAGCTAACGCTCTGCCGAAATGGCTGTTTACGGTCTATGTGGGACCGGGCGACCTCTTTCGCATGTCGTTCTTCTGGTTTCTCGCCGTGGCAATCCTGGTGACCGTGCTCCTGTCGCACACGAATTTCGGCAACTGGGTGCGCGCCACCGGCGGCTTTCTGCCCGCCGCGCAATCGATGGGTATCCCGACGGCCCGGGTGAAGGTCGCCTGCTTCATGATCTGTTCGGTGCTCGCCGGCTTTGCCGGTACCATTCAGGTGATGCGGCTCGGCGCCCCGCTGCCGTCGATCGGCGAGGGGCTGGAGCTGCAGGCCGTGTCGGCTGCCGTCATCGGTGGCGCCTCGTTGGCTGGTGGCATCGGCACCATCTTCGGCGGCATCATCGGGGCTGCCCTTATCCGCGTCATCGACAACGGACTGGTGCTGAGCCAGGTTGACGCCAACTGGTTCAAGATGGCGATCGGCTTTCTGACTATCTTCGCGGTCGTCATGAACGCATGGCTTCGAAAGCGGGGCAGGGCAATGAAGGTGGAGACCTGATCATGGCGGCGCCCATCATCGCGATCAAGGGACTCCAGAAATGGTATTCCGGCGTCCACGCCTTGAAAAACGTTACGCTGGATATCTATCCCGACGAGGCACTGGGCCTCGTCGGCGACAATGGCGCCGGCAAATCGACGCTGATCAACATCCTCTCAGGCACCCAAAAGCCCGATGGCGGCGAGATCAGGATCGAAGGTGAACCGGTCCGCTTCTCTAACCCGCGCGACGCCATGGGACGCGGCATCGAGACGATCTACCAGTACAATTCCATGGTCCCGACTATGACCATCGCCCGCAACGTTTTCATCGGACGCGAGCCGGTGAAGGGTTCGGTTTTCGGTATCGGCATCCTGGACCAGAAGCGCATGCGTGACGAAAGCGTCAAGGCGATCGCCGACGTCGACCTGCATCTGCGGTCGCCCGACGCGCTGGTCGGCGAACTGTCGGGCGGCCAGCGCCAAGGCGTGGCGATCGCCCGGGCCATGCACTTCAAGTCGAAAGTCATGATTCTCGATGAGCCAACCAACCATCTCTCGGTGAAGGAAACGCGAAAGGTGATCGGCTTCGTTCGTGGCCTCAAGGCCCAGAACATCACTAGCGTCTTCATCAGCCACAACATGCATCATGTTTTCGAATGCTGTGACCGGGTCGTGGCGATGGCGCGCGGAGAGATCGTTCTGGACAAGCCGATCGGCGAGACTTCGATCGAGGAAATCCACGAGGTGCTGTGACGTGAAGAAGCAATCACTCGCGAGCCACTCTGCTGGTGGAGATCAGTCTGCGCTACGACTTTTCCGCAAGAATAGCCTCAGCGGTTTTCTCGTCGGTGATCAGCACATCGACGACTCCCAGACGCAACACGGCGCGCAGCACCGGAACCTTGTCGAGGCCGCCGGAGGGCAGGATCACAGTGTCGACGTCGCGCAGATGTTCGGGGGCGAGGCCGATGACGCGGCTGTTTAGCGGGTGATCGACGAGTTGTCCGTCGGCGCCGATCCAGTGGCCGCAAATATCGCCGACCGCTCCGGCTTCGCGGAGTGATCTGAGATCATCGTCTCCTACCAGTCCGATCCGAAAGATGGTGGCGTCCTTGTGCACCGCGCCCACCGAAACGAAAGCGGCGTCAACGTCGCGGGCATGAGTGAAGGCGTCTTCCAGAATAGACTGGCGCATAAGCAGATCGCGTGTGGCCTCGGTATCCGTGAACACCGGTGCTGCGATGTAGAAGCATTCCGCGTCGAAGAGCGCCGCGAGCCGGGAAGCGATCTCGTAGATGTTGATCGCCGATCCACGTGTGAGCCCGCCAAGCAGGGAAACGATCGACATTCCTTTGACCGGGCGCACGGTCACCGACCGCAGACTGAGCTGGAGCGTCCGCCCCCATCCCACGCCCACCGATATCCCGTCACGGATTCTAAGCGACAGGGCTTCGCCGGCGGCGGCTGCGATGACCTGTGGCACCAGAGCAGGATCCGGCGGTGTCGGGACCACGATTGGATCCGAGACACCATAGGCGTCCCGCAGCCGGTTCTCCAACTCGATGCAGTTCGCCACCTTGGAATTGATGCGAATCTGAACGATCCCCCGCTGGCGCGCATGCGCCAGCATCCGGTTGACGCGAAGGCGGGTCAGGCCAAGAGACTTGGCGATTTGCGCCTGGGTGAGGTCACCGACATAAGCAAGCCAGGCGGCGCGCACGAGCAGCCCTTCCTCGCGATCGGCCGTGACGGAACTCGTTACGGCTTGGCGGCCGTCGCGTTTCTTTCGTGCTGGTTTCTCCATCAGATCATCCTGTCCACTCCGCGGCAGCGGGTTCAGAGCGGGCTCGGCCGAGCCATGTGCTCATCGATATGAGGCATCAATCGAGTTTCCCCGGCTCCGCTAGCCTCGACGATAGCGGTCGAAGGACAAAACCAGCGGAGCATCATGGCAAATCGCGTCGATGATGGCAGTCGTCAGCGGCAGGCGATCATGGGGAAGTACACCCCGGCCCATCATATTCTTCAAAGCCTGACCAAGGTCCAGCGCCAGTTGCGCCCCCTCAACCGTGTCCGAACTCATATGTTCGCGCTTCGCCACGGAATAGGGCAGGCCGCGGCCGAGCAGGCGTCCCATGCGACCGTTACGGCCCGCCTGGCAGGTCACATAAAGATCGCCGGAGCCGGCCAGCCCCAGCACTGTTTCGATTTTTCCACCCAGAGCTTCGACCAGAATCGCCATCTCGGCGAGGGACTGCGAGAAAAGCGACGAGGCAAGGTTGTGCATGAGCGCACCGTTGGGCGCCTTGCCGTCTCGCTCAAGCAGCCCGACGGGAGCCCCAACGGCGAGTGTATAGAAGTTCTTGAAAGCCGCGCAGATCTCGACGCCAATGAGATCGGATGATGGTCGCGCATGATAGAAAGGCGCGCGCAGGATGCGTGACGCCGCGGCCAGCTGGTCGGGATCGTGCCCAGCCACGATCACGGAGGTATCGCGCTGTGCGGCCAGTTCGCCGGCAATGCAAGGTCCGCCGACGGCCATCACCGAGATCGACAAGCCAGTACGTTGCTCAATCTCGCGGGCAAGCAGATGCGGCAGGATTTCGATGCCTTCGTCGCTCGCGGCGAGTCCTTTCGTAATCATAAGTATCGGCATGGGCGACTTGATGCTTTCAGCAATGCGGTCGATCGCCCAAGGAACGCCGGCCGACGAGACGCCGAGTACAAGCAGGTCGGCTCCATCGTTCATCGCCGTCCCGAATTCGGTCCAGGAACAGGCGGCTACCGCGTCAGGCAGAGTGATGTTGAGGCGAGGGTGATGACCTGTGTCGGCCACAGAGCTGACGATCTCCTCGTCGAGATGGGTGCCGACAAGAGTGATGCGGTTACCCGCGTGAGCGGCCGGAAGCGTCATCGCAGAGCCCATGACGCCAGCGCCGAGGATAATGATCTTCGCCATTCAGCTTCTTTCCTTGTCCAGCCGCTCGCCGCTGCCTTGGTCGAACAGGTGGATTCGCTCAGGCGCTGGCTCCAGGTGGATCACAGCTCCAGGAGAGAGCTCCATGCGGTCATGCAGCACCGAGCAGATCGCAATGTTGCCCATGGCGGCAAAGATATGGATTTCGGGGCCAGTCGGCTCGACAACCGTAATTCTCGCCGGGATGCCGCGCCCGTCTGCCACAGGTCGAAGATGTTCGGGCCGAATGCCATAGATCACCTTTTGGCCGGGCCGGACCGCAGCCTCTGGCGGAAGCGGGAGGGATAGCTCGTCGGTCCGCACCACCCAGGCGTCGCGCTCGGAAGCCACCTCGCCATGGAACATGTTCATTGCGGGCGAGCCGATGAAGGAGGCGACGAAGAGGTTTGCCGGGCGATCGTAGACATCAAGCGGGCGCCCGATCTGCTCGATGCGGCCGTCGCGCATGATGACGATGACATCGGCCATGGTCATGGCTTCGATTTGGTCATGCGTGACATACACGGTGGTGGTCTTCAGCCGCTGGTGGAGCTCCTTGATTTCGGTGCGCATTTGCACGCGCAGCTTGGCGTCGAGGTTGGACAGCGGCTCGTCGAACAGGAAGACAGTTGGGTCTCGCACGATGGCGCGACCCATGGCGACGCGTTGCCGCTGGCCGCCCGAAAGCTGGCGGGGATACCGTTCCAGATAAGGGGTCAGATTGAGGATCGATGCCGCCCATCCGACCTTCTGTTTGATTTCTTCGTTGGGGCGTTTCTTCAACTGCATGGAAAACGCCATGTTGTCGAAGACGGTCATATGCGCGTAAAGCGCGTAATTCTGGAAGACCATCGCGATATTGCGGTCTTTGGGATGAAGTGTGTTGACGACCCTGTCTCCTATCGTGATCTCACCGGACGTGATGGGCTCGAGACCGGCTATCATGCGCAACAGTGTGGACTTGCCGCACCCGGACGGCCCCAACAGAACGACGAACTGGCCATCCTCGATCGAGAGATCGAGTCCATCGATAATCGAGAGGGCGCCATAGTCTTTCTTTATGTTGCTGATGGTGACAGACGCCATAAATTGTTATCCTTCGATTGCCCTTGCCGGTTGGGTTCAACTTTCGCCATGCGAGTCATTGGCGACGGTCGGATGCGGTCTCACCATTCGCTCTCCAGAAACTCCTCCAGCAGCCCTGCATCGGCGGCCAGATTGACAAAGGACCATCGGCCACGGATTTCCCGCGAATAGCGAATGGCGTCGTGCCAAAGCGCGCGCGGCAGGCCTAGTTCTGTGCCGGTGACCGGCCCCCCGGCAGCCTTGAGTGCTGCCTCCATGCGGGCAACCGGCATCGCCATCGGCCGAACCTCCTGGCGCAGTGCCGGCCAGATTTCCGCAAGCCTGCGGTTGAAGATTTCCGTCTGGCGGGCGTCGAGTGCCGTCTTCTTCATCTCGGCAATGCAAAGTGGTCCAAGTTGTGCCCCATAGCGGGCCAGCATCGCCGCCTCGTCGATGGCGGTCGGCTTCACCTGCGGTGGCTCTTTCATGTCCAGCAGCCGCGCTTGCAGACGCGCCATGACCATCGAGGCAACCCCCACCTGCTGACCGTGCGTGGTGCCGGGATGATGGTCTTGCGCGAACATGTCGACCCAATGGGAAATCTGGTGCTCTCCCATGGATCCAGGATGGGAAACGCCGGCAAAGCACACACCCATCGAGCACAGCGTCAAGACGCGCTGGAGATGCCCGACAGCGGTGACGTCATGCCTGGCAAGGCCAGGCGCATTGGCCAGCATCGGTCCCTCATCGCCCGCCTGCAGCAGGTAGGGCACGGCAGAATAGTAGGTGTCGAACAGCCGATGCGAAGCCCACCAATCGATCTGGGCGGTGGGACGACACAGGCTGTCACCGAGCCCAGCGGCGCTGAGCCAGGCGGGCGCTGCGGCCGAAACGCCAAGGTCCAGGAAGATGCCCCGCGGCGCGTGCGAGGGCAGCGAGATCTTGAGCCCTGAAGCCAAGGTCACCGACGCTGTCGAAGCGCCATAGCCATTCATCGAGGCGGCCGTGCCGAAGACGGCATAGGGCCGCTCGTCGAGGAAGGTTGCATGCTTGCAGCTGTCGTTGAGGACGCCAGACCCGACGGCCACGACCCCGTCGGCGTGACGCGTCTTCTCCCTGACCATCTGGATCGTTGCCTCATCGCAGTCGAGGCCGTCAGGCAGCACGATTTCACTGATGTCGGCGATGGCGCGCAGCGCCTTCGCGACGCGCCGGCCCATCACATCGACGGTGTTGACATCGGACACAACAGCGATGCGACGGCCGAGCGCCAGGGGCGCAACGAGATCCGCCTCGCGGCCCTCCGTCGTCTCCAGCAATTCGATCGTCTGGAACGGCAGGACGGCAGCCTCGCCTGTCTCAGGATCTTTCCAGCGTTCCGCGACAACGTCCTCGATCAACGCGTTCCAGTTGGTCGTTTCAGCCATGATCGGCCTCCATGAAGGCCGCGAGGCGCTGGTTCCAGGCTGAAAGCGTTGGCCAAAGATCGGCATGGATCGCAAGAAGTTCGGCGTAGAGCTCGGCCCGTCTCGTGTCCGGTTCGAAGGTTTTGGCCGGCTCGCTGGCCATTGCCAAGGACGCTTCGGCGATGGTGGAAAACCAGCCCACGCCCTTTGCCGCCGCCATCGCCGCGCCAAGCGAGGAGGCTTCCACCGTCGTCGAACGCTTTATGGGACGATCGAGTGCATCCGCCAGAATTTGCATCCACAGGTCGGACTTCGCTCCTCCACCGATGGCTATGAACTGGTCGATGGTCTGGGCGGCAGCCGCAGCGGCCCGCTGACTTGTCGCGGCCTGATGCAGCGCTATGCCTTCCAGCACGGCGCGATAGATGTCGCCGCGGCGGCTGGAGCCGGATAGCCCGGCAATCACACCACGGGCGGCACTATCCCAGTGCGGGTCCATGACGCCCTGCCAGTAGGGCAGGAGCATTATGCCGCCTGCGCCGATCGGGCTGGCAGCGGCTTCGGCCTCGAGCGCCTCCAGAGCATCGCTTGCGCCATGCAGATCGACGCCAAGCATTTCGCGCGCCATCCAGTCGACGAGAAAAGTGCCGGCGCGAAGGCACGTCTCGTAGATATAGCCGTCATCGGCGACCGCCGTCTCGGTGCGGAAGGCCTGGTCGTGGACGTAGTCCGTGCCGAAGCTGCCGGAGACGACCGCCGTGCCGAGGTTGATGTAAGCGCATCGCGGCTGCAACACACCAGCGCCCGTTCCGGCGCATTGACCGTCGCCGCCGCCGGCGACGATCGGCGTGCCCTCGCGCAGGCCGGTCGAAATGGCCGCTTCCGAAGTCAGTTGGCCCAGAACGGTGCCGGGCCTCGCCAGGTCCGGCATCATGCGCCGGGCGATGCCCGCTGCGGCGAGTATTTCGTTCGACCAGTCCATAGCTTGCATATCGAGTATACCCATCGGGTCGGCGGATGCGGTGGACGTCACCCACCGGCCGCTCAAGCGAAACACCAGATAGCCGTGGACTTCGGCCATTCGCTCCACGCGGGCAAAAATCTCGGGTTGTTCCTCGCGAAACCAGATCATGCGGTAAAGGCAAGGAATGACGTCCAGCGGCTTGCCGGATATTGCGTGGACACGTGCTGCGCCGAAGCTCTCGCCGAAGCGGCGTGCTTTCCCACGGGCGCGCTCATCGAGCCAGAGGGTCGCGGGCCCGACCGCCTGGCCCTCCTCGTCGAAAAGGCCGAAGCTCTCGCGTTGGTTGGCAATCGCAAGGGCGGCAATGCGTGCGGGCGAAACTGTTGCCGCGACAGAACGAAGCGCCGTGACCGTCGAGGCCCACCATTCGGCCGGATCCTGCTCGAAATAGCCCGAACGCGGGTTCGACATTGCAAGCGGCGCACGACCTTCAGCCACGGCCAGACCATTGCGGTCCCAGGCGATCGCCTTGGTTGCCGAGGTCGAGGAATCGATGCCGATGACGAGATCCGGAACCATTGCCGCCACATTGCCAAAGGGCGAGGGCGGTCGAAGCCGCCTTCGCCCAAATCACCGACTACCCGCTAAAGACCGGCATCCTTGACTTTGCCGTCGACAATGCCGGCAATGGCATCCAGGCATGCCTTGGCGTCGCCGCCATAGTCTTGGCCCGTAAGCAATTTGCCGAGTTCAACCGGGATGTCGTTGTTCGACAAATCCGCCCAGATCGGCATGTCCGGCTCCGATCCCATCTGGTTGTCGATAGTGTATTTGATCGCCTCGAAATGGCGTGTCGTTCCGGGCCCGACAACAGCCTTCGCCTTGACCCGAGGATCTGTAAAAGAGGAATTGCGCATCGGCGAGGCGCCGCCGCCGAGCGTCGATACCCGCGCCATCACATCCTTCGAGCAGACCCACTGCATGAACAGCCATGCTGCTTCCTTGTTCTTGGAATATTGCGACAGCGAGATCGTCGAGCCACCTTGGTGGCCGACGGCCGGGATTTCGTTGAAGCCGCAATCGGCGACGGCGCGGCGGCCAGGAACCTCCTTGGGCGCGGGCAGGGCCTCGAACAGGCCTTTGACCTTGGAATCGTTGGCGTCGAAGCCGGGGAAATCCTCGCCCCAGGTGATTGCCATGGCGGCCTGACCCTGTGTCAACGCCTGTCCCTGACCGTCCCAGGTCCAAGTCGTCGCCGAGGGCGGCGAGTTTTTGACCAGCTCCTGATAGAATTGCAGTCCGGCCACGCCGCGCTCGTCATTGCCGACAAACTTCTTGTCCTTGTTGAAGATCGAACCGCCATGGCCCCACAATGCGAAGGTCCAGTCGCATTCCAGCGAATAGTGGCCGGACTTCGCCTGGCACGCTGTGCCGAAGATGCCGTTGCTTTTTTCTGCCTCTGTGAGCGCCTGCACGGCCTTGAGGTAGGCGTCGAGATCTGTCGGCAGCGCAATATTGTGTTTGTCGAAAAGATCCTTGCGGTACATCAGGATGAAGATCGGAATATCGAATGGAATTCCGCACTGTTTGCCGTTGTACATGGCGATGCCGTCGACCAGCGGCTTGGAGAAATCGTCCCAGTCGAAGTTGGGCATCGCCAGTTCTTTGTTCTGGTCATAATACTCGCGCGGATCGACGACATCCTGTGCAAATGTCGCCATCCAGGACTGGTCGAGATAGTAGACGTCGTAGGTGCCAAGCTGGCCCTGCACGTCTTGCGTGGCCTTGGCGAGAACCTGCTCCAGCGGCACGATCTCGACTTCCACCTCAATGCCGGTTGCCTTGGTGAATTCACCCGCGACAAGCTGGTTGGCCACGATCGTTGGCGGCGTCGCTTCCGAAGTGTAGCGGATTTTGGTGCCGGCGTATGGTTTGCCGACGTCGGCCAGCCACTTCAGCATATCGGCGTCCTGGGCGCGGGCTTCTTCAACCCCGAGGCCCAGCATCCCCCGATTGGTGCGGCCACCACCTAGCATAGCCGATCCGAAGGCAGAAAAGCCGACACCAGCGAGCGCCATCTTCCTCATGAAGTCGCGTTTGGTTATTCGGCGCGCCGTAAAGTCATTGCAGGTATCGGTGACGAATGTCTTCTTGTCGTGTTCACTGAAGCTCATGATCGTTCCTCCGTTGCGGTTTTGTCGTCGTTGTTCTCGTCTGCGCCTCACTCCTTCAGAGATCCGAGGGTGAGGCCGCGGACCAGATGCCGTTGAACCAGCAGGATAAAGATGAAGCTGGGTATGATCGCGGACGTGCCGAGCGCTGTGATGTAGCCCCACTCGGTCGCGGTCGAGGTGACAAAGGTCGAGATCTTCACCGGCACAGTGCGGATCGACGTTGTCAGGAACAGTGAGAGCAGGAACTCGGTCCACGAAAAGATGAAACACAGCACGGCCGTCGCAGCGATGCCGCCCTTGACCATGGGAAGGACCACGCGTCGGAACGTCTGCCAGCGCGTCGCGCCGTCAATCAGCGCCGCTTCATCAACCTCGCGCGGAACATCGTCGAAGAACGACTTCAAAAGCAAAACCGCCAGCGGCAGGTTGATCAAACTGTGAACAAGGATGAGCCCCGTATAGGTATCGCGCAAGCCGAGATCCCGGAACATGAAAACGATCGGAATGACGATCGCGATTGGCGGCATGAAGCGCTGCGAGAGAATCCAGAACAGGAAGGACTGCTGTCCACTGAACTGCATTCGTGACAGGCAATAGGCGGCCAGAGTGGCCAGCAGCAGCGTCAGCGCCGTCGATCCAACGGCTATGATGGCGCTGTCGAGCAACGACTGGCGGGAATCGTAGGAGCTGGCGCCACCCTTGATCACCCCGGCCGCCTCGCCGCCCTGTTCCATGCCGATGTCGACGCGCGAAACGCCAAGCAACGTCACACGGTAATTGTCCGGCGTCGGCGTGAAATCGACGTAGACCGGTCCGCTGCGGTCGAAGATCGCCGAATAGGGTTTGATGGACGACAGCGCCCACCACGCGATCGGGAACATGAAGATCGCCACCACAAGGACGGCGAGCACGTCACGGGCGATGGTTTGGGCGCGCGACGGTTCCATCAGAACCTCACCTTGAACAGCCTGACGAACAGGTTCGACACGACGATCAAGACGACGAGCACGATCAGCGACAGGGTCGCGGCGTAGGGAAAGTCTCCGGTGAAATAGATACGGCCAGCGTAGAATGAAAGCGTCTCGGTGGCCGTGCCAGGCCCGCCGGCGGTGATGATGTAGACGTAGTCGTAGATGCGAAAGAGATCGACGCCGCGGATCAGCACCGCGACCGCTATCACCTTGCGCAGCATCGGCAATGTGAGCCGCAAGAACGTCTGGATGCCGCTGGCGCCGTCGATCGCCGCGGCTTCGAAAGGTTCCTTCGGCAGCGCCCTGAGCCCTGCCAGGATGATGAGCACCATGAACGGCGTCCATTGCCATATGTCTGCCAGCAGGATCGCCGCCAATGCGGTTCCCGGCTGCGTCAGGATCGGCTGTGCCGGCGAGATCAGGTCGAGGGCATAGAGGTAGAACGACAGGACGCCGAAAGACCCGTCCTGCATCAGCAGGAACATCATTCCGGTCACGGCAGGCGGCACGACCAGCGGCAATGTCATCAGCGCCCGCAGCACCCCGTAGCCTTTGCGGTCGGTGTCAAGCAGAAGCGCGATGAGGATGCCGAGCGCAAGCTGAACCGCAAGCGCGACGAAGGTATAGATCAGCGTCGTTTCCAGCGAATGCCACATACGCGCATCCGAGAAGGCGCGCGTCCATTGGTGGAGCCCGGCGAAGTCGAGCTGCCGGGAGACGACATTGCGTTTGTGAAACGACAGCCAGACCGAATAGGCGAGGGGATAGATGCCGAAAACGAGAAGCATCACCGTGATCGGCGCGAGCCAGGGGAAAGGATGCTCGGCCGTCATGAACCGGGGCAGGGCCCATCTGGGCGTTTCGTGGGTCACGGTCACCGTGCTCACGCGCAAATCTCCGTTCGGTCACAGAGACGCATCGGCCCTTCTCCCTATCGGCCAGATTGTGCCAACTTGAACTTTTGTAAGTTTGTTGTGCCTTTTGTTAAGAACGTGTCGGACGGCCGCCGATTTGTCAAGTGTCGGTTCCATCAGTGCTCAAGGGATGGCTCGCGGTCCCACGCCGGTCCCACGGGACGCCGTCATCGCCTGATATGAGCTCTTTTTGGAGGCAACGCCGCTGGCAATGCCGTGTACCAGCATCAAAAGCGCCAGGGTCGCCGCCAACTTGGCGGCCCAAGAAGCTACGGAACGCGTCCAGGAGATCGGGAGGACCGCCCGGGCTTCGTTGGAACTCGCCTTATTCCGGCAATCGGATCTGAAGCTTTACGTCCGCCGGCCGAGCTTCGACTGCGCGGTCGAAGGCGGTGATGGAGTCTTCGAAGGGGAAGGTCGCCGAAATGAGTGGCTTTAGGTCGACCCGGCCCGACCCCATCAGGGCAATTGCCCGCTCATATTGGTGGGCATAGCGGAACACAGTCTCGATGCGGACTTCCTTGGTCGAGGCGGTGGCGACATCGAATGCGATCGGCGCCACCGGCAGGCCGACCACCACCACCGCGCCACCGGGCCGCGACAGATCGAGCAGGGTCTCCCATGCCTTGGACGAGCCCGAGCATTCAAAGACGACGTCGGCGCCCCAGCCATCGGTCTGGCGCTTTACCTCCGCCGCCAGGCTCTTGTCGCGGATGTTGACCGGGATCACACCTTGATAGCCGCAGGCGATGTCGAGCTTGGGTTGGGCGAGATCTGCAACAATGGCGCGGGCGCAGCCGCCGGCGAGGGCAGCGATCGCCACCATCGTGCCGATCGGCCCGGCGCCAATCACCACCGCGGTGTCACCCGGCGCGATCTTCGCTTTGGCAGCCGCCTGCATTCCGACAGCGAAAGGCTCCACCATGGCGCCTTCGGCGAAACTAACATTATCGGGCAGTTTGAAAGTGTAGTTGGCGGGGTGGACGACATAGGGCGTCAGGACGCCGTGGATCGGCGGCGTTGCCCAGAACCTGACCGCCGGATCGATGTTGTAGAGGCCGAGCCGGCTCGCCCGCGAATTGGGATCGGGGATACCCGGCTCCATGCAGACGCGGTCGCCGACCTTCAGATGCTCGACGCCTTCCCCTGTTTCGACGACGGTGCCGGCGGCTTCGTGGCCCAAGACCATCGGCGCTTCGACCACGAACGGGCCGATGCGGCCATGCGTGTAGTAATGCACGTCAGAGCCGCAGACGCCCACCGTATGGATCTTGATGCGAACTTCGCACGGGCCCACGGTCTGTGGCAGATCGATGTCACGCAGCTTGAGTTCGTGCTGGCGTTCAAGGACAAGGGCGCGAACGTTCGTCATCGACGTAATCTCCTCTAATGCCGATTGTTCGAGCCTCCTCGAACCTTACTTGCATTCGGCACGCTCATCATAGCCGCTTATCCGCGGCTTCAAAATCCAGTTCGGAAGGGTGTTGCTTGATTCCGACTATGCGTACCAACTTCCCGGCCAAGGGCTTTGAAGGCCGACCATGACGCCGCGGAATTAGCGTTTGGATCATCCAGCGTGCTCTGAGGTATCCAGTGATGGGTTGGCAACAGGACAGGAAGCCAGTGTTTAGAGCGCTACGTGCACGCTCGGTGCACACAAAAGTCGCCTATTTTTCGGTTCTGTTTTGGCGAAGCGGCGCAACAAGGGATGCGGTGACGCGATTTTGCGACATTGTTGCCCGGCTTTGGCCGCCCGAGCGACAGAGCGCCTGACGTTAGGCGATGTAGGTGCTGCGTCGATCATGGCTCCACCAGTTGCTGGATTGCGTGCATCGGTAGGACCAGCCGGAGGGAGTCCGGCAGCCGCACGAAGCCGTTTCCCTCATAGAAGACAGCGGCGCGCTCGCTGATGGTATCCACCACCAGCATCGAGGAACCGACTGTGGCCGCGCTCGCATAGGCGCGCCGCACGGCGTCGGCGAGAAGCATCGCATCCAGGCGTTCGCCCTGCCGGGCTTCCGAGACCCCCAGCCGTCGCCGCATTTCGGTGGCTCCTTGAAAATTGTCTCAATCATGTTATGTTGGACGAAATCGTGAAATGTCAGACATTGGAGGCTGCGTCATGGCGAAGGCAGCGAGGAAGAAACACACGGGTGGTGGCGCGGAACGGCAAGGGAGATTTGCCATTCAGAAGCGCGCCGGTATGGCCGGTATAATCGAAATGACGAGGAAGGCCGGCGAGCCACTTCCGAAGACTGGTCGGGCAACAAAGACCGGCAAGTCTGTCGCGGTCAGCAGAACCCGTGTTGAGGCCGTCATGAAGGCGGCGGAACGTTCTGGTCTGCTGGGTGAGAAGAGCACGCGGATCGGTGGTCGTATCAGTCCGGCGCTGATCGAAAAAGCCAAGAAGCAGACCGGGATCAAGACTGACACCGACTTGATCGAATTCGCCCTCGCCAATGTCGCCCTCGACGACAATTTCGGACAGACGTTCAGAAAGACGAGAGGCACCGTCGATCCGACGCTTAAGCTCGGTGACTGACTTTGATTTTGCCAGTTCTGTCCGCTGGGCACGATTCGATCCTCAGGAAAGGCTGTCTCGCCGCAAGGACGACGACCTTCCGTTCCTCGGTGATACTGCCGAGGCGGGGCAAGAGCTGATGCTCGATACCTGTGTCTACATTGATGGTTTGCAGAGCCACGCCCCGGATGTTGTCGCCGATCTGCTCGATCTCAGACTGAGTAATCATTCGACAGTTGCCATCCAGAAACTCATGCACACCGTCGGCGTGCTGGACCCCAAGCATCCCGGTACAAAGACTGCAATCAAACAGATTGGCGCTACCGTTCGCGGCATGCACCCGCATCGTGTCTTCGCACCGGATACGGACGTGCTTGGAAAAGCTGCGCTGCTGTCCGGCATCATGTGCCGCCTTCAGGGCTACCAGAAAGATGCTCGCCTCCGCGCGCTTCAGGATTGTGTCTTGTTCCTGCAGGCGCAGAAGCTAGGGTTCACGGTACTCACAGCGAACATCAGCGACTTCGATTATCTTCTTCAGCTAATTCCGACCGGACGGGCGCTGTTTTACCGGCAAGCCTGATCGTCACGCCCGGGACACCATCATTTGCAAGCTCTGCTTAGCGTCCCGGAGCACAAGAACCCTATCAATCGGTTCCTGATCTGGGGTCTACCGTCCGGTCATTCGCGGCGTGCTGAAGCAAAGACACTCACCATCGCGCTCGCGATTGTCGACATTGCCGACGTGGCCCGACATCGACGCATCCATCATGCTGCCGAGGCCGCCGGCGATCTGCGCGTCGCCACGGTTTACTCCCTGGGAATAGGCTGGGAATAGGGGGACCTCTGCTTGATGCTCATAGACCGCGATCGGCGGGCTGAGGTATCGTGGCGAAAATTTCTGGGCGTCGGCATCTATGCCAAGCGAAGCGCCGCAAGGAAGATTTAGTTGTGTGCGTCAAGTTCTGCAAAAATGGCGTGGCAGTAGCTGTGACGTCGGCGTGTCCGCCGCGCAGCCCGGGACTGTCGGGAATTCTGTGCGCGAGGCCATGATGATGGAAAGGAGAGAATCATCGCATGGCTATTGAGAAGGAACTTCTGGACCAACTGCTTGCCGGCCGC